>JAAZCB010001007.1 GCA_012513545.1 Clostridiaceae bacterium | reverse complement strand
TTTTCTCCCAAGATATTAAAATGCTTTACTAAGGAACGCAAAACATTCGAGAAGATTGCATCCGGACAAAAATAAAATGTGGGTGTGTATGTTTGTGAAGGTACCGCCCCGCTACAAGAAAACTACCTGTGCGATTTATGCGCCATGGATATGAGACTCATGGAAAAAGTGGAAGACACACCTTCCACTTTTTTCTCGCCTTGAGGCTCATAGGAATGACTGGCGCATCTGAGACACATGGTAGTTTCTTGTGGTGGGGCGGTACTATACATATACATACCACTTTATTTTAGGATAGTGCTGGAATTCAATACCAATGTACTGTATAAGAACAATACATCCTGGTCATCAAATTCTATAAAGTTGCCCAACATACCGGAGTTGATATAGCGGATGTCCACCAGAGTTACCTTGGAGTATCCGGTTGCAAGAAGCGGTGCTAAAGAGCTTGTAAAGGAATCTCGGAAGATAACCAGCTCCTTATCAGTTGTTGCAAGAGGATTTTCAATGGTAACCAGTGGAGTATTTCCACCTACAAATAATTCATAAGGGTCCTTGGCAGTAGCCTTGGATAAATCATACATGGGTATGGTAACTGGTTTGCCGCTGTTATAGTCTGTAACTATGCATGACTCCACAATTTCGTTCGTTAGATAGGTGATGGTATCGGGAGAAAGGGGCAGAGCCAGCTGGCCGTAATATACACCGTAAAATGGTTCTTCCAGCTGTGTTTTTGTATAATTCATAGAGGTTTCCACACCCATAACATCTGACAGAACAATTGCAACAGGTACAAGATTTTCCTGCTTCCAATGAGTGTCGGTGCGATAATAATCACGAATGCTCAGTACCTGAAACAAATCAATATATTTCATATAGTCTGTTTGTTTTGTCATGGTATCCACAAGCATTTTGTAGTCCATGGCTAAGCTGCCTGATTTGATGGAAGTATAGTAGTTTTTGTCAGGGACTATGGAAAAGTATAAATTCACATTACTGTCCTTCATATACGTATCATAAAGATAGCGGAATTTCTTTCCTGCATTCTCAAGCATGGTTTCATTGGCAGGATATTCATTTTTTGCTACATAGCCATTTGTAATGGTCAAATCATTTACATCAGACTGTCCCATAAGATAGAGAGAAGAGAAGCTTTTTAATCCCCTGAAGGTGTCACGTAGGGGAAACTGGTCTAAGGTATAGGTTTCAAATTCACTCATAAATTTACCGTTTGTTACAGTATCTAAGGTAAGGGAAGGGAACTTAGCAAGTACGCGACGTTCGCTGTCTGAGTAATCCGTATGCGGCTTGAACCAGCAAAATAAGGAGATAATGCCAAGTATTGCAGCCATACCAAATACCATGATTTTATTTTTGATTGTCTGATTCATAGCATTCACCTCCTAAAAGCGGAAATACAAAAACGGATTAAAGGAACCGTCCACAAGATAAGCAGTTACAAGTAATAACAGTATCACGGAAATAATGGGTTCTGCAATATTTAAGATGCGTTCACCCATGCCATTTTTAATTCCGGAAATTTTTTTGGTAAGAATCTTTGGCAGTGGTG
>JAAZCB010001006.1 GCA_012513545.1 Clostridiaceae bacterium | reverse complement strand
TTCACACATGATAATTTAGCTGTATTTAACAATTATGTCATCATAAGAAGCTTTCGATGCGGCAAGATTTACCTGAGATAATAACTTTACAAAACTACTGGAAAGAATTGAAGGTTGACATAATGCATGTCAACCCCCATTCTTAAAACAACTTTTAGAATGGGGTGATTGTAATGTATTTGAACAGAAATGTAAAGAGGTTTTGCCTTAGTAATATAAGGAAAGAGGTGAAGGTAGCTGTACAAAGGGTTTTGAAGCAGATAGGAAATGATTTCCCGAAAGATGAAAGCAGATGGTTGTCACACTATGTATACAGGGAATTTAAGATTCATACCGACAGTGATGGCAGCATCAAGGGAGGTTTGTTAAGACTGATATTCAGCTTGGTAGATTTTACGTTTATACGTAGTCTTATAGCCGATTGTTATGGCAAAGAAGGTGGAGATTGCTATGACCCGGTAACATTGTTTTTACTTGAAGTCATAAAGATATGGAATGGATATCAATATTATTCTAATTTCGCAGAGGATCTTAATGATAAGAATAAAGGCGCTCAATACAGGTACTATACGGGTGTGGACATTGATAATATACCAACAGAAGCCACCTTTCATAATTTCAGGGATAGGGTAGGGGAAGAGAAACTGCAAGAGGTCATTAATTTTATCGTTAAAATCTTCAGCATAGTCGGTATCATAACCGGCAGGATATTATGTACTGACGGCACACTGATTGACACGTTCGCGAGATACAGGGGGTGCACCTATATGGAGAAATGTTGCACATGTCTTTCATGCCCCTCAAATGTAGTCAATGACATTAACAGCGCTGTTGGAAATACTGTAGAAGAGATGGAGAGGAAGGACAAAGTTTCTATGATAGCGGCGGTAAAAATGCAGTGTCCCAGGGATGAAATCATAAAAAAGCTGATAGAATTGGTGAAGAAAAAGGACCCGGAAGCAAAACTGGAGGATATAGGCGCATTTAATATCATAAAGCTTCACCTGGTAAAAGGCAGTGTGCCGGAATTGGAGGAACACCGGAGATATTTGAAAGAGGTCTTTGAAGGTAATGTAATAATACCGGAAGGGTATAGTGTAGAATTAATCTCCAATTCAATTTCCAGAAGTGAAAGTGGAGAATATCAATTTAATTGCCCAAGGGCGAGCAAGGATATCACTGCCAGGATTGGGTACAGGCGGAGGAAGGATGATCCGAACAAACTTGAGAAGATATTTGGATACAAGGCCATTATCATAACGTCAGTGGAGGTGAAATTCAACCTTGAAATACCAATAGCGGTGATGACAGGTCCAGGGAATATCAGTGAGGCGGAAAGCTTTATTAAGATACACAGGGAGCTTAAACGGCATGTAAGCTTTAAAACGGAGTATCATATATTGGATTCGGGATATGATTACGAATATGTATACCGGTATATCCGAGATAGTGAAAGCAAGCCAATCATCGACTATAACAAACGGAGAGAAAAGCTTGATAAGGAAAGTTTGAGGAAACGTGGATATGATGAGAACGGACGTCCTTATGCTCCATGCGGGAGGGTGTGTAAGCCGGGAGGCTATGACTATGAACGCAAAGCTCTTCAAAATACTTGCGGCAAGCAGTGCCTCCAATGCAAGAACACGGATGAACTACCGGAATGCGAGTACCGGAAAAATAAACAAGGTTACACTAAACGAATGTCGACTGAAGAACTGCCAAGACTTATACTGGAGGTACCCAGGGGGTCAAAGAGATATAAAAAGATTAAGGCAATACGATCTTCGTCCGAGCGCATGAACAGTTATGGCAAGGAATGGACAGGGATGAGCAGTTTAAGACTTTGGGGAATTAAAGCTTATGCTGTAAGGGTTGCGTTTTGTTGTATTGTTATGATGCTAAAGAAGGTAATGGAGTTCATTTTAAGAGCGACAATTGAACATAGAAATCCTGCTTTGGCAGATAAATTATACAGCAGTAAACCGAAACGCAAGCTTAAAAACTGCGCCTGATCTAAAGGCTTTTTGAAAGGATGTGATACCGAGTATGATATAAAATCAATAATGCTGAACAAACTCTAAAAGTAGTAGGGTTTATATGATTTTTCATTAATTTCATATTGGCATATTTATACTCTGATTCCATGGGTAATAATACTAAGAATTACGTACATGTCAGAGAGGTCAATGAAAATAGTGGAAATCACAGCTTAGTTTTTAAATTAACTCAAAGTTTGTTTTTGATTAGATATTTCCTCCCATGACAGCTTGCAAATACTTTTGTATCAAAAGATTCGAAACATTCTATTTCAGG
>JAAZCB010001005.1 GCA_012513545.1 Clostridiaceae bacterium | reverse complement strand
TTTTCTCCCACTTTTTTGTGCAGCAATTCCAGTCATTCCCGAACCAGTGAAACAGTCCAAAACAAGGTCACCTTTTTTTGTGTAATGTTCAATATATTGTTGGATGGCATGAAACGGAGATTTTGTATGATAAGAATGAGCATTTGATAATTTGTCATTCTTATTGGTGTCAATATCATCTGTATAAGGTATTGAATTGTAATCATCCGTTTTCTCATCGTATGAAGTTCCATATTGCTCAACAAAATCTTTAATGTATGGATTTGGGCAGGCAGTATAATAAGGAGGCTGTGAAAGTGCCAAAATGTCCTCATCAGTTCCAATTGGAAAACCTTCAATCTTTTTTAGTTCGTCAAGTTTGCCGGCAAGGTCCTTTTTGTAATCAATATTTTTATCCATTGTAAAATGTTGGTCTGTTAGTCAATTTTAAATCTGGTCTCGTCTGATTTTTGTTGCTCCAATTGGTTTAATACATTGAAAAATGCTTTTCGCAATTGTTCAAAGGTCAGCAGTTCATCTTTTTTAAATAATTCATTAGTCAACTTCTCTTTGCTGAGTTTCACAATCTTAATATCCACAAATAGTTTGTTTATGGCATCAATAAGCTGTGGGGTAATATTTTCGGGTAATTGCGATTTTTTTATTATTTCCTGAATAATGGTTTTGTGTTCGTTGTCAATTTTTACAATCTCCAATTGTTCCGATTTCTTCTTTACCTCAGTAACGGTGATTTCAGCATATTCATTAAAAATGTTTTCAATGGTTTTGTCAATATTCCTGCTTTCAGTGGCAATTTCTTTATAGTTGCGTTCTACCTTCATAAAATTGCTGTTTGTATCGAAAGGAATATCGTAAAGTTTTTCAGCATCTACTTTTTCAGCGCGTAATTCCAATAAAGCATTCCATAGATTTACTTTCGATTGCAGCTTTTGTTTTAGGTTGCAATTTGCATTCGAGAGTATTTCTGCTTTACTGAATAAAGGATGTTTCCTGAAATTATCAAATACTTTCCAGTTTACTTTGTTACCAATGGTGTTCTGTAATGCAGGATAGTAAAACTCGGTTACATACAGCTTTTTAAAAGCATCAATTTTCCCTGAAATTGGGAAACGTTCGCTAAGTTGAATAAACTTGCTGAAATCTCTAACAATGGCAAGTGTGTCGTTATAGAACTGTTCCAATTTATTTTCAATGGTATTATCATCGCTTACAAAATCCTTGTTTGCTCTTAGAATTATAAGTGCATCATTCATGTACTCAAGACCTTTGTGTGTGGTTGAGTTGTACTCTTGCAATGCAGCTTTAAGATTGTCTAATGATGTGAGCAATTTTGTGATTTTTGGCAAGTCTGTTTTCAAGTGTTCCAGGCTGTTGAATTTAGCATGGTTTGAAATATCCATTGCTTGCCAGTCGATGGTTTTAATTTCGCTTAAAATCTGTTTTGCACTGTCAATATTCAGGTAAAGAGAAGATTTATTTTCAAGTTTCGAGATTAGAAATTCAACAGCAGTAATGTGGTCTGTAATTTCTTTTACTTTGGTTTTATACTCCACAAAACTTTCGTTTCGGTATTTCTCATGCAACATTTTTGCTCCGTTCAATCCCAAAGCATTCAACAGGTTTTGAGCAAAGTCGTAAGATAAATCTTCCTTTTTAACTACATAAACAATGTTCTCGAATTGGCTGATACTTTTAAACTTCTCTTTAATATTTGAGATGTCAATTTCATCACCACCTCTACCTTTTAATGTTACTTTCCCTAAAGTTGCCAAAACAATGAGCAAGAAGTAAACGACTTCGGGCTCAAGACCGTAAGGTTTTTTGTTTAGTTCAGTAACAATTTCCTTGTCAATATCTACCACCTTACCATTTTTGGCATAAACCAGGGTTAAAATAAGTTGAGTAATTTTATTCGAACCTACATCCGGGTCGCCATTGTCATTGAGAAGATTCAAAGTGTCTAAAAAGTTTTTACTTCTGATTGACAAAGCTCTGAAATTACCATTTGCCACTTCCTGACTTATGTGTGTCAAAGTTGAAATGATGTTGTTTGACGACAAGGTTTCGGCATATTTGGGATGTTCAGGAAATTCCTCATTAAATAGTTTGTCAAACAATTTTTCTTTCAGTTCTGAAACAATTTCAGATAGATTATTAAAGTCTTTGCCAAGGGTAGATTTTATTGAAATTTTGTTTCCATTCAAATCAGCTTCTGCAATGTTTTGAACCCACATTGCAATCCGGTATTTGATTCCTGGAACTACAACGCCAGCAGGATTTCTGAACCCGTTTACAGTTTCGCCAAGTCGTTTTGTCATTGCAGAAACCAACATGTTTTTACCAATCAGAGATTTTATTGCAACAATCCGTTTTATTATTTCTATATTCTCTTGTTTGCCAATGTTTAGTTTAATATTCAGTTGGTTTTCGTTGTATTTTACAGGTTTTTGGCTGCTGTATGGTGAAATGAAATTGATAACATAATCGGCATTGTCAACTGAAGCAATTTCCTGTCCTTTTCGTTGGAAAACAATAAAACCTTTTCTGAAAGATTTGACAGACATCCAAGTTGCTTCATCAATAAAAATATTGGGGCTGTTTTTATAATGCTCGCTGTCAAGAATCTCTTTTATCTGTTCAAATAAAACAGCTTCCTGTTTATCTTCGTCTCCGCCAACTGCATTTATTTCATTTTCTATTCTTTCATCCGGGTCTTGTCCGTCAATGGCAGGGTCGAATTTGAAATAATCATTTCCCGATGCTTCATCTTTTACAACCTTAATGTAAAATCCATCGGTAATGTTCTTGATTTTCTTAATAATCATTGCAACCTGCATAAAGGCTTCAAAAGAATTGTTTTGCGGAATTATCAGTAATTGCTCGGCAAGTTCTTTTGCGGTGGCTCCGTTTTGTCCTTTGCTCCAAAGTGAATAAACTGCAAGTCCTTTTATGAGTTTGATTGCGTCAGTATGCAGTTTTTCTTCAAGATTTGCAGTAATTTTTTGAACCACAATATTTACGGTTTTTACCAAATCGTAAATCCCTTCAAGGTTTCTGTTGTTAGGATTGTTTGCCAAAATATCATAAATCCTGTCAAATGTGAAAAAGTACGGGAATGGTCTGTCAATTACATATTTTAACTCGGTTTGGGCAAATTGAATAATCCCACGTTTTTCGAAATAGGGTAGTTCATGAAATAGGTTTAACAAACCCGGTGTAAACGGAAATAATTCAATGTACTCGTCTTGCTTATTTGCAACATCCTCTATTTTGTCGATGAAAGGTTTTAGTTTTGTTCCGATTTCAATTTCTTGTTCTTTAGTTTTCGGAACAATCCTTTGCGAAATAACTTTTTTAACGGCTTCCCTGCGAATAATTATATTTTGGAATCTCTCACTGATTCTGGCTTCATCTCCTGCTATTTCTTTCAGTTTTGGACTTGAATAAATGTCTTCCTGCATGGAAATAGCAAGTAACAAGTCCTGGTCCTGACAAACTTGTGCGACAACTCTTAAAAACTGGAAATCTCGTTTAATCTGAAAACTTTGTTTTGCCTGTAAAAAGTCCGAAACTTCGTCAACTACTACCAACAAACCTTTGGTTGGGTCTTTTTCTTTTAAGAATGAAATTATCTCAGCAAGATGGTCTTTGAAATTTAAGGTTTCACCTTTAGTATATTTTGGGATTTCCAAACCATATTCCTTTTTCAATTGCTTTTCAACTTCCCTGAAAAAGAAATAGGACAAATCAACATCTACCGGCTGCAATTCAAACTGTACAGTGAAGAATTTACGGTCAATTTTAGCTGTAGCCTTTTTAACAGTTTGGTTTTTGATTAATGGTCGTAAATCAGGATTATTTAATACACTTACCAAAAAAGCAATTAAGTGGGATTTACCACTTCCGTAATTACCTATAATTTTTACGGCTTTATGATTTGGCTTTTTTAGATTATCAAAAAAGTCAATTATTTGCTGTTCCAGTCCTTCGGAAATAATATAACTCGATACCAGCTCTTTTTGAAGTTCACTTTGTTGAATGTCAGTGTCAATATCAACGACATCTTTTATTTCGGTGTAGTTGAAAAGTTTCCCGATTGCATTTTCAGGAAGTTCATCCGGGCTTTTGTATTTTCCAGCAGGTTCGTGCAAAATGCTTTTATAATTTTCTTCTATGTCTTTGATATTGGTGAGAAGAATATCGTTTATGTCCTTATCGTAATGTTCATCGGTTCCGGCTTGTCCGTATGAAACACGATTACTTATTATCTGCTCATCTTCAAGAAACAAAACACTGCTTTTATTTCTTGAATTGTATTTGAAAGCACCCACAGGTGAAATTCTTGTAAATGCCTTGTGATATAAAATACTTGCATTTGTAAGTATTATTTTATCCGGTTTAGTAAGAAACCATTCTTTGATTTTTTGTCCAATGTCGTGGCTTGGCTCATTTTCATCGTCCAATTCCTTGTATAGAAAATCAAGCTCTTTTGCAACATCAATTAGCTGATATTCCTTTTCCTGTAAGTAGTTTATTATCTTGTCTTTTTTATCATTGTTTTTACCAACGATTGCCCAAAGTTTAAATCTAAGGCTGTTTGCCAATGAAAGATAAGTGTCAATGTGTTTGCTATGATATTCCATACTTATTTGGTTTCTTTTCGTTCAATAATCAGGTCTTTAACTTCTACGTTTAGAATTTCTGCAATTTCATAGAAGACTTCCAGTCTTGGCTGTTGTCTGTTTTGAACATATCCATTTACTACATTGTAGCTTTTACCAAGCTTTTCAGCCAACCAAGTTTGCTTTATTCCTTTTTCCTCAAGTACTTCTTTAATTCTGTTCATATCGTTAAAAGTCAAAAAGCTAAAATAGAGTTTTTATATCAAAATATATTATATAAAATGTGTGAATTTTCAACAGTCGAACAGTGCGTTGGAAAAATGAAGGCTCTTTTGGCTGCGAAGCGGTTGCCTGTGCGTTGGGGCAGCCAAATGTGCCTGAAAGTGCGGTGGGTTTCCCTTTTCTTTGTCTTTATGCAGCAAAAATTTCATTGTCATTCTGTCGTTGTCTTTTTTTTTCTTCGGCTTGCTTGTAACGGACCGGGCTATGGCCAGTAAGGGATTTGAAAGGACAGACCTCTCAGATCGCTGGTGAGCCAAACCTTTTTCCATCGATTCTTTGTTTAAAGAGTTTATTAAAATTGCCCTGCAATTTACATAATAGCACAAGATAATCAAAGGTTTGGCGGCGCTGTTTCTTTTGCTTTCGTTCCCACCCGGTAGAACACCCTTATTGGCAATAGCCATTGTTATGTGGCGGCCAAAGGTTCCGGCGTGTTCCGACTTCCCTTACTTAAATTGCCTGAACCGGAGGAGGGCTGGCGCTCAGT
>JAAZCB010001004.1 GCA_012513545.1 Clostridiaceae bacterium | reverse complement strand
AGATTGTTAGGACAGAGAAAAGGTATATATTTTAAGAGCTTTATAACTAGCAGTAATTTGGTTTGCATTATAGTGTAAGAGATTTTCCTCCTTGTGGATGGGATAGAGAACAGGAGATGAACAATTTACAGGCATATTGTCTCTCTATATTATTAGAAAATTCAAGGTGAAAAAGTTGTAAAGAAATAAAATTTTGGAATTAAATAAGTATTAAGTACGTATTATGATTGCCGGGGAGTAGTTCCCCGGTTTTTGATATCTCAAAACACAAGTTTTTTGGGACGCAGGGACGGCAGACCAATGTCATAGAGCTTAGTTTACACATATTTACGATTGATGACGAAGAGAACAGGAGTTAATAAAAATCCAGTTAAGAGAAAAACGAATTATTAAACAACGAAATCATGAAATAACTAATATAAAATAACTATACCAAATAGCGTGGAACTACTGATAAATAAGAAATAGACGGCATTTTTTTATTAAAATACATGCAAAATATAGAGCAATATAAAAAGAATTATTTTTTGATAATACTGGACATATCCAATAAGGAATGATAGTTTTTATGGTGCCTGTTATCTTTTAAAGGATTCAGAAAATCTCATACGTTATATTTTAATACTGGGGTACACGCAAGTCATAGATTCACGTCTAATAATGACATGTTTTTAAATTGCAATTAAAATTTGTGATTATACCATGGCCTTGCGGGGTGCTATACTTGACACGAACATAGGTTTGGTGTAAGCTGAAACTTGGGCAGTGATGTAATTGCACGATATCAAATGTAACGGGAGTGATCTTATAAAGTATGTCAAAGCGAAATGTGAACGAAAGATATGGAAATGAAAGTATAACGTCTTTAAAGGGTGCAGACAGAGTTAGGCTCAGACCTTCAGTAATATTTGGATCTGATGGAATTGAAGGATGTCAGCACTCTGTTTTTGAGATACTGTCAAATTCAATTGATGAAGCAAGAGAAGGCTTTGGCAATGTAATTGAGCTAATCCGACACAAGGACTTTTCTGTTACAGTTAAGGATTATGGAAGGGGAATTCCTCTTGATTATAATGAAAAAGAAAAGCGATATAACTGGGAGTTGGTATTTTGCGAGCTTTATGCCGGAGGTAAGTATAAAAATAATTCCGGAGAGAATTATGAATTCAGTCTTGGTTTAAACGGACTTGGCAGCTGCGCCACCCAGTATAGCTCTCAATATATGGATGTTAGTGTATTCAGGGATGGCTTTAGATATGATCTGCATTTTGAAAAAGGCGAAAATATCGGTGGCCTAATGAAGCAGAAGGCTGCTTATGAATGTACAGGTACAACAATAAAGTGGAGGCCTGACCTTGAGGTATTTACCGATATTTGCATACCTCTTGAGTATTACGCAGGCATTCTTAAAAAACAGGCGGTTGTTAATGCAGGCCTTAAATTTGTTCTGTATGATGAAGAATCGGACCAGACTTTCGAATATTTCTTTGAAAACGGTATAGTAGACTATATCAGAGAGATTTCTGCAGAAAAGAGCTTTACGGATATCAGGTTTTTCGAAACATCAACACGTGGAAGAGACAGAGAAGATAAACCTGAATACAAAGTAAAGATGCAGATTGCTTTCAGCTTTAACAATGAAGTGAATTTACTTGAATACTATCACAACTCGAGTTTTTTAGAGCATGGCGGGTCACCTGACAAGGCGGTAAAAAATTCTTTTGTTTATGAAATAGATAAATGCATAAAAGCACGTGGAAAATACAACAAAGACGAGGCTAAAATTACTTTCCAGGATATTCAGGACAGCCTTATTCTT
>JAAZCB010001003.1 GCA_012513545.1 Clostridiaceae bacterium | reverse complement strand
TTTCCCAGGGGGCGCTTTATGAAATTGGTTCAGCGATGAGTCTTTTTCAATTGAAGAATTATGCTGATGAATTTATTGCGGTCATTGAAGGAAAGTCCGTTACTACCCCGGTCAATAGTGATCAAACGGTAGCGATGGTTTCCGATGATATTGAACAAATTACCCGTGATTATATTCTGAAAAAACTTGCCCAGGAACTCAAAGGTCATCCACTAGCAGAATTTATTTCTCATCTATTGCAGACAATGGGCTACCGGACCAGAGTGTCGCCAGAAGGACCTGATGGGGGTATTGATATTCTAGCTCATAAGGACGAACTGGGTTTCGAACCACCTATTATTAAGGTACAGGTGAAGAGTTCAGATGGAAGTGTTGGTGATCCAGTTGTTTCATCTTTATATGGCAAGGTTGATCCAGGGGAATTCGGTCTGTTTATTACTCTTGGGAACTTTTCAAATCCAGCCAAAAATTTTGCTAAGAGTAAAAGCAATCTAAGGTTGATTGATGGAAATGAACTGGTTGATCTTGTTTTACAACATTATGAAGAATTTAATTCACGTTACAAAGGGTTATTGCCCTTAAAACGGGTTTACGTTCCCGATCAAGAGTCGGAAGAATAATAAACGACCCAGACCGTAAAAATGGTCTGGGTTTTATGGTTTATATAGATAGAGGCAAAAACTTCCCCAACGTGCTTTCAATAAATATCAATATAACTGTTAAGAATAAACAAGTCATTTTTAAAAGGCACATAATACATTAACGGTACACGATTATACGAATGAAATCTGGATATTCTGCAGGAATGTCATAAAATGTATAGAAGTAATATTTTAGGTGTAATCATTATGAACGGATACACAACCCTCTTACCCAAATATTCAATCATTTGCTATTGGGAGGCTTTTGCTTTGTCAGAGCATCATGTTCGGATTCTTCTAAGCGGTGGAATAGACTCCACTGCTGTTCTTCATTTTTATCGAAAGCAACAAAACCAGGTTGATGCACTTTTTATTGACTATGAACAATTGGCCAGACATAAAGAACTTGTTGCTGCTCAGCAGATATGTAATTTTTTCGAGGTTGAATTAAATATTTTGAAAGTAAGCGGGATGGGACCTTGGGATAGTGGTTTTATACTTGGAAGAAACGGTTTTCTTCTACAAACCGGCCTTATGAGTTTTCCCTTTTCTAAGGGTACAATTGCCTTGGGGATTCATACAGGTACCGGATATTCTGATTGTTCAGCCATGTTTATCGCACAGATGCAAAAGATATATGACATTTATACTAATGGGCAAATTAAAATTGGAGCTCCATTTATTGATTTAAACAAACAAGAGATATGGGAATTCTGTAAAGCGGATTGTATCCCAATTGGTCTTACATATAGTTGCGAAAAGGGGTTGGATCAGCCGTGTGGGAACTGTTCTTCTTGTAAGGATCTGGAGGTGTTATATGCTTTGTAGACATTCTACCCTTAGACATCCAACAGGGACAGTTATCAAAACACCGCTATTAGTTCCTTCGTTTTCAAGTAAAGGTTTTCGTATGGACAAAGAAGGTAACTCGGAAGTTTCAGATGCTCTACAGACATGCCAAGAGGCGATAACGGAAGCGATGCTTCTCAGTGCTTATGACTTAGGACATCATCATATTCCATATGATTTCGGTTTTATGCCCGAGATAATTATTGTTGATAGTGGGGGTTATGAAGTATCAGACGAACATGATTTATCGGCGGTATGGCGGTACAAAACTGAAATAAAAAAATGGGATCTTGATCAATATCGAAGCGTATTGAATACCTGGCCTAAGCATGTACCCTCAATCTTTGTTAGTTATGATAATAGGGCTCCTCAATTAAAACAAATAGAAGCTGCTCGGGAGCTGTTCAAAGACTATCCAGATCACTTACATGATTTTCTCTTAAAACCAGAAACCCCAACACAGACAATGCTTAAAGTTGAAAATATCAGTCCATTTGTTGAGGAGCTATCTGCTTTTGATATTATTGGAGTTACAGAAAAAGAATTAGGAAACTCATTGCTAAACCGGATGTTAGCTCTTGCAAAATTACGGCGTTTGCTTGATAATCACAAAATTAATGCACCTATTCACGTATTTGGAAGTCTTGATCCGATAACCTCAAGTCTGTATTTCCTGGCAGGAGCTGAAATTTTTGATGGTTTAACTTGGCTCAGATATTCTTATTGGGATGGTAAAGCAATATATTATCAAAATTTCGCAGCGACAATTGGTGTCCATGTTCGGGAGGATCGTGTTTTAGCTAAGTCATTGTTTGATAATATCTACTTCCTTCAAGAACTAAAATATCAAATGATTGATTTTATACCTGACAAAGATTTTACCAAGTTTAAATTTAATTCTGAAATATTGAAACAAGCCTATGATAGATTCCGTGGTGAAGGGGGTGAGGGATAAATGGGTGGCTCAGGAGGTTTTTTTGGAAGTACCGTTGAGCCGGGGAAACTTGCTAGACATGTAAGAGAGGCCGAAGAAAAAAGCCAGGACCAACAATATGTAACAGACGTAAATAAGCTAATTTCTGATTTATTAGTAGCAGCTAACTCTAGGGATAGTCAGGCTGTCCAGAGACATTTGGATACTATTAAAGAAGCATTATCGAAATATATTGAAGGTACCGTTGATACTATATTTGGGGGTTCTGTTTCCAAACATACTTATGTTGAAGGGCTAAGCGATATAGATACCTTGGTGCTTTTAAACAACTCGGAACTATCGGATTTGTCTCCGAAAGAGGCGAAGGCATATTTTGTTGAGAGGCTTCGTGAAAGGCTTCCAAATACAGAAATTGTTGAAGGGAATCTTGCAGTTACAGTAAAGTTTACTGATATTGATGTTCAGTTGCTGCCCACAATAAAACATAATAATGGATATAAGATTCCCGATGCTAATGGAAAAGAATGGAGCCATATAAACCCAACAGAATTTACGTCTGAATTATCTAGCATAAATAAGGAATGTGGTGGTAAGTTAATTCCTACGATAAAGGTAGCTAAGGTTATAATCTCTAATTTACCTGAGGAGCGTCGTTTAACTGGATATCACGTTGAAGCACTAGCAACGGAGATTTTTAAAGAATATAGAGGGGAACTAACCCCTAAAGCAATGGTTGAACACTTTTTTACCAAAGCTGCGGATAGTGTTTTGACTCCGATAAAAGAACGTACTGGACAATCTTCCCACGTGGATGATTATTTAGGAGCTAAGGATAGTTTGGAACGTAATATAATAGCTTCTAATATTGGACGTGTTGCTCGAAGAATGGCAAACGCCAATGGGGCACGTTCAGCTGATTTGTGGAAAAAAATTATTGAGGATTAGTATATGGAAGAGCTCAAGAGGCAATACCGCGTAATCGACATGTTACTCACAATGCATTCCTATCTGCGGGATCATTATCGCAATTTATCAATGGCTGTTAACTTAATAATAATGGGTTCTTCCATTATCATATGTGCTTCAGTATTTATAGATTCTAGTGCTATTAAGTGGTTCGGATTCAATAATGGAGATGCACGAATGGTAATTGGTTTATTTTCTATATTAGTGTTTTTTTTATCACTAGTGTCTCTAATTTGTGATTGGGGCAATACATCAGAGAAACATGAGCATGCTGCAGTATCATTATCATGCCTAAAAGGTGAATGCCGAGATCTTCTTAGGCTAAACCCACCTCCAAACGAGGGACAAATAAACCAATGGATTTCCTCCTGCAGGATTCATTTAAATGGGCTACCTATTAAAATTCCAGAGAAAAAATTTAATAAATTAAAAGCTAAACATAAAAGAAAAATTGAACTAAGTAAATTAACGGATGAATTTCCTGGAAGTTCGATAATAATTTTACGTATTATAGTGTGGTTTCGAGCCAATCGGGACGTAATTAAGGCAATAAACAATAAGGTAGAGGAAAGGGGGACTTAACATTAGCACCATGGCAGTCCCTGAACAAGCCAAAAGGTTAGCTCTACTGTATTTCAAATTAAAAAGAGAGGTAATAAGTAAAGGTTATGCTACAGAAATCGCCTGGCAAGAGGATATTGTTTTAAAAGATATAACTGAGATTGAATTTTTAAAGGAAACTGCATGGGTTATTTTATCATCTGGCATGAGAGAATCGATTATCCAAAGAAAGTTTAAGGACATTTCAAATGTATTTTATAACTGGGAATCTGCATCTTTGATTATTTCCAATCGGGAAGAGTGCATGGCAAATGCGTTAAATCTTTTTAACAACGAAAGGAAAATATCGGCAATCTTAAAAATCTGTGAGCAAGTATATTTACAAGGTTTTACAGAGATCAAAAGGTATATTTTTGAGCAGGGTGTTCCGTACCTAAAGCAGTTTCCTTTTATGGGACCAGCAACCTCTTTGCATTTAGCAAAAAATATTGGGTTGTCCGTTGCTAAACCAGATCGTCACATGGTTAGAATGGTGAATGCTGTAGGTTACAATTCAGCTCAAGCAATGTGCGACGATATTGCTTTATTAACTGGTGAGGATGTAGCTGTGATAGATTTGGTTTTTTGGAGGTATGCTACTTTAAATACCAATTATCTTGAGTTATTTAAAGCTATTGCAAATTAAACCCAAGGGAAATAATTATAACCCGGGATACTGTCTAGGTTTTCTATTTTTAATTTACCCCTATTCAATAGGATAAGAGAATGTTAGGCAAAAATGTTGATTATCTTAAAGCGGATCAAAACCCAAAAGATGTCAGTACCCCATCCCTTGCGAGTGCCAGACTATAGCCTGGCTGGTAGGTGGGAGACTTAGAGTTCCAAGCCAGTATGATTTAGCATTACACTGGTAAATATGGAATCCGCTCCGCTCCAACAACAAAAATTAATTTAAAGTAGCCTTGGAATAGCCCAAACATGAGAAAACAGACGCGAACAGTCATACTAGCTGCATAATACAAGGGCTAGTGATAGTCAAAATCCATAATTAGCAAGAAGAGAGGATTCAACGGCATCACCTAGATGAAAGTGATGCCGCTTTACGCAACATATATGAATTTTTGCAGATCAGCCCGAATGTGAATTTGTCAGACTATGCTCTGCCTTAACTATCTGTATAAAATCCCATACCCTGAACCTACAATTTCCGCTCAAAAAAGAAAGCATATTTATCCTCTTTAGGATCTTCGTCTTTTTCGATATATGATCTGGAACCATAAGTTGAAGCTATTTTTGCTTTTCGCCTTTCCTCTCTACCCATTGCCGCAATGATCGAATCAAACCTTCCCCTGAATTCTTCAGGTCTAAACATATGTTCCAGATAGTATTCATCTTGCCGGGCGAAATATATTGCTTGCTTGATTGTTTCAGGATCTCTTTTATCATATTTAATCATTTTACGCATTACATAAGACCATTTTTCTATATCATAAACATTAAATCCTGGATAATTCATTCGTACACTTTCATATAATAATTTTGCTAATTTATATTCTTCTTCTTCATAATTCGAGTCTTTATTTGACTGTATTTGTAGTTTATTTAATTCTTTATTTAGCGGCCGCTGTGATGTCGTATTCTCTAAGACGGATGATGCCTCACCGTGCATATCCTGGTATGCGCGTTCGTGCACAGCGGGGTGTGCATGAGGGGTTATGTTATCACATGACACTTCGTGCATATCCGGGTATGCCTGAAGGGTCATGTTAGCACATGACACTTGATCCAAATGAGCCTTTGCTTTTGGTTGTTTGTTGGCAGATAAGGATCTCTGGTCCAGGATCATGGGACTCCATGAGTGGATATTGTGGTTCATCATGTACGAAGAAGGTTGGAAGGGCGTTTTATTAAAGCAAATTACTACATTATGATCGATCAGCCCCGGCAGTTCTCTGCCGATCTTTTGTCGGTAAGTACCGCACTCCTCTGCGAATTCCTGGTGGGAAATGACAGCTGTTTTCTTATGCCAGCCGTATGTACAGCGAATGATGTGATAACAAATAGCCATTTGTGTTTTTGAAAGTTTGGATTTATTGATAGCTTCGATAAAAGTATTGGGCGTTTGGGTAAAGCCGCCTTCCAGACTCGCTATCAATTCATCTGTAAATGACAAAATTTTTCACCCCCAAATACTTTTTTTTATTGTCCTTTCGCTCCTCCTTTCCGCCCAATTAAAATAAATTATACCATAAAGAGAATATTTGTTCTATTTATCATCATAGTTTGCGACAAAAAAATACCCGGCAGATGTCTCCGCCGGGTGTGACCATATTGCTTCGATTATTCTTCCAGCGTAAACCGCCAGGCGCAGAACCAATC
>JAAZCB010001002.1 GCA_012513545.1 Clostridiaceae bacterium | reverse complement strand
TGTATTTGCAATGCTCGTTACTGTTCCGGCAATCGTTGTAACAAATGCCTACATAATGGGGAAGAAAGAGCTCTTTTTACTTGTTCTGGCGTTTGACCTTATTACTCCGGGAGTTCTCTTTTTTGCCTTCATGTTTTTCAGGATTTATATGCTATTCTGGTATCCTGCAGCAATGAACCTTATTGGAAAGTATTTTTCGGTAGGAAAGCACGTTGCAGATACTTGTTTCTGGTATATGGTATCAAGGTTGATCCTTGTGGATGCGGCAATTGTTTCTCTTGAATTGATACTTGTTAATTTGAATCATATAATTCCATATGGCGGTTTTTATGGTGTTTTGAGGATTGTGACGATGCTCTTAGCGAACTGGATAATTAAAACATGTCTGGTTTTAATGCTTCTCATAATCGTTTTTGCAAGGTTTATACAATATAAAAGAGCAGTCCTTCAAAAATAATTAATTCAACTTTTCCAATTTGAAAAAAGAGTTTCTACTGCAGTATTATGCGTTAGAAACTCTTTTTATTTATATTGCAAAGTTGTGTTTTCCGATTACTTTTACTATTGTTCTAGACCAGATCCATTTACTTGTTGCTGTTCTTGGATTGTAATAATACACTGCTCCCCCGGATGGGTCCCAGCCGTTAAGAGCATCTCTGGCAGCTTTATAGGATTCATTGGTGGGTGCGAGGTTTATCTGACCGTCTGTCACAGCGTCAAAAGCTCCTGCCTGATAAATTACTCCTGCAATGGTTTTTGGGAATCTGCTGTCTCTTGTTCTGTTAAGTACTACAGCTGCAACGGCTACCTGACCTACATAAGGTTCTCCCCTTGCTTCGCCATGTACAAGGTGTGCAAGCAGGTCCAGATCTCTGTTGCCGGTTGCCTGTGCAGTGGTTGCGGTTTTTCTTGCACCCGTTGGAAGGCCTAAAGCTGAAAGCGTTTCTGGTCCGGCTACTCCATCAACCTTAAGGCCGTTCTTATACTGGAACTGACGGACAGATTTGTAGGTATTATAGCCGTAAATTCCGTCAACTTTTCCTTTGTAATATCCCCATATGGCGAGTTTGTACTGTATGTCCTTAACCTCCTGGCCTTTCGAGCCATACTGGGATAGAGCGGCGCGGCTGTAGCCGTACAAGTCGGAGATATTACCCTTGTATATATATGATGATGTAATTAAAGAAGACATGGCAAGTGTTATTACAATAAAGAGCAGTATTCTTTTGCGCAATAAAAATCCTCCCTTTCATTAATGGTGCATACACAATTATTTTGTCTTATTTGATAAAAATTATTATAAAAATGTGTTGCTTTGTCATTAAGAAAACAAAAATAAAAAAAAGGGCTGATATTATTATCCATATAAGCCACTTTTTTATATTAAGGGTGAAAATTTAAGTAGAGTATATTAGCTATTCCCTTCCTGCAAATAACAGATATATAAGTACTATAAGCAGAAATTCATCCTCGATTTTTTCTTCTAGCAATAAAAACAATAAGGCGAGTATGATAATTTCATCTGCTCCGATATTTTGGATAATTGAGCTTAAAAAGAAAGGCCTCTGGACCTTTGATTGAGTTTTATCCCGTGCTTCCTGTTTTTCTTTTTCATTAGGCAAAGGAATGCTGAGTACATCTTTTATTTCCTTTTCTTGCTCAAGGCCTTTATTTCCTCCGGGATACTGCTTATTGTTTTCGGAACTTGAAGTATAATATCTTCTTATTCTGGGAATTCTTCGGTAGCTCATTTTGTCCCCCTAAATACTTTTATCATTATCAGCAAAAAACCTTGACAAGTATGTCATCTGGAATAATCTGATACAGTTTCCCACTTTTTTCTGCCTGGATTTGCTAAGGAAAGGCCTTATTGCGGTAAGCAGATTAATTCTGGGATCATTTAAATTCTGAAGGTTATCCATCATACCCTTCATTTTTCGAACCATCTCAACGTTATCCTGAAAATCATTGCTTTCAGGCTTTTCTTCTTTTGTCGGTTTTTCATTGGTAGCAGGCATTTCTTCTTTTACTTTTTGTCCGGACTGCTCTTTAGTGCTGGAATTGGCAAGCATGGACAATAACCCGGAGATATTATCCGGCATGCCTTCTTTTCCCAACATTTCAGTGAGTTGCTTAAGTTTCTGGTTGAAATCCTCATTCACCGGTTATACCACCTCCGTTACAAGGCGATCAATACTGCTTCTTCAGGAACTACTTTTTAGTCCAGCAGTGACTTGATTTTTTTGACAATATCATCGCCATTATCGCCAATTAATTTTGAGAGGTTCTCAAGGTCAGCATCGCTAAGCTTTTGCTTGAACTCATCTTTGTTGATGTTTAATTCCTTTAACTTTGAATCATCCAGCTCATTGATTTTTTCTACAAGTTCACTTTTATCCATTTTGTTTAATTTTTCGGCAAGTTCTTGATAATCGCCGTTTTTTAACATATCAAGAGCTGCATTGAGTTTTGTCTTAAGAATTTTTTCATCAACCTTTCCGAAGAGCTCCGACAATTTTTTATTAAAGAAATCGCTCATAATATCATCCTTTCAGATATTTCTATTTGTTATAACAGGTATAGAAACTTCTTCTCATTACTTTATATTTAAATAAAATCAAAAATAGAACTGCTATTTTAAGCTTTTAGAGTGAATTATTGAAAAAAAGGATAAGAAAAAGTATTACAAAGAATAATATTGAGCCACTTTCCGGGTTTTCACCACAATCGTCACAATTATCCCCCCGTTTATTTATGAAATTGCCATTAAAAAGAAAAAGGAATACAAGAATAAAAAACAGAATTTCATCACTGTCACTCTTAAATATGTTCTTAATAAAGTCCATGAATATCCCTCCGGTTGTTTTTCCGGTATTATTATATGAAGGAGCTGTTACATTTGTTACATTATATAATTAATAGTTTTAGCAGATATTAAAGATACCGATATTTTTTATATGAATAAAGGTATTTCGGCTAATCAGTAAAAGAGTTTTAGAAATACCAGAATAAAGAACAGAAGAGAATCATCGTCTTCTGTATCTGGGCATTTATTATCTCTAAGAGGGCTTTTACTGTGGAAAAGAAGAAGAAAATCAAGTATAAAGAATAAAAGGCTG
>JAAZCB010001001.1 GCA_012513545.1 Clostridiaceae bacterium | reverse complement strand
GCCTGGCTTACAGTAATTACACAGACTTACCACAAGATATGCCCGGAAGGATTTACGATCTGGCTGAGAGTATAACAGCAGGAAAGACAAGTGACTACAGTAAGGCTTTAGCAATTGAACAGTTTTTCCACACAGGAAATTTTACATATGATCTTTCACCCGGAAATCTGCCGAAAAATGAGGACTTTAATGACTATTTCATATTTGAAAGTAAAAACGGGTTATGTGTACATTTTGCATCCTCCATGGTTATTCTTGCCAGGGCTTGCGGTTTGCCGGCCAGATATGTTGAGGGCTATGTTGCCGACGAAATAGACAGGAAGACCGGACGTTATCTTATAAGGGAAAAAGATGCTCATGCGTTTCCTGAAGTATACATAGCAGGTTTCGGATGGAGGGTGTTTGAACCTACTGCTGCTATTGGGAGAGAGAATGACGGGATTTTTGTATTGCTTGAAGGATTTGTTTCAGGAGTAAAAAAGATTGTTTTGGCGTCAGTGGATTTTTTGAATGCAATGTCACTTTGGGCAAAAATCCTGTTAATTCCAATGAGTGCTTTTGCTTTTTCTTTCATGGCCTGGATTTATATTCGCATACGGAATGAATTATGGGAAAAACGTGTTATGAGAACTGATAGAAGCAGGGCGCTTGAAGAGATTTTTAAACGGGTTGAGAGCCAATTAAAAAATATTAAGCTTGATATTAAGAAATGGGAAACACCAGCAAATTATGCAGAGCGGATTTTGAATGAAAGTGGAGTGTCCATTCATGCCCTCACCGATTCTTTTAATAAAGCAAAGTATGGTGGGTTTAAACCTTCTGTTGAGGACATGGAGATTGCAGTCGGTGTATACAAACAGGTAGTTCTTGAAGTAAAAAAACGGGTTGGAAAACCAAAGGCGTGGATTATCGGGTAACAGAATAGTTATTTTTTTATCTGTAAACATTAATTCTTGATAAATTATCCAAATTAATTTATAGTATAATTGATAGACAAAATAAGGCAGGTGTATTTTTTTATGGGTGATAAGTTGTATGGATTGTAGAGTTGGGTGTGCTGCATGTTGTATTTGTATCTCCGTTTCTTCTTCAATACCCGGAATGCCTAATGGTAAACCGGCGGGTATAAGATGTATACAATTAACAGACGATAACAGGTGTAAACTATTTGGAAATCAAAAAAGGCCACAGGTATGCGTAAACTTAAGACCATCTGAAGAAATGTGCGGGTCTTCCTATGAATATGCATGTGATTACCTTTCCAAACTGGAAGAGCTTACAAAGCCGGAATAACAAACCTGCGTTTTTTTATTAGGAAGCGGTGCTTGAAGCTTAATGGGCAATAACCTATGCAGTAAAACAAGAAGATCTATTATTCTGATACTATTTATGGTTCATGATAATACCAGTTGTCGTGAGTGAGTAATATTTTGTTCTGGCTGTTAATCTGATATAATAAAAAAGTTGACACCTTTGGGACGGGAGAGGCCTTATGCTGGATTATTTAATATCATATTTGCCTATTGCTTTTACAGCAATTATTATTACCTGTGTAATGGAGTTGTTTGTTGCATTTTTGTTCAGGATTAAGAACTATAAGGTTATAATAGCCGCCAATGTTACGACGCAGGTTTTCCTTCATATTGTCATCAGTATAACTTATAAAACCGGGTTTATGTTTAATAACCAATACACAATTTACGGGCTTTATGCTGCTATTGAACTCATTGTGCTTGTTTCCGAATTCCTTATTTACAGCAAGTTTATCGGAAATAGAAAGAAATCGTTTCTTGCCATGTACTCTTTATCTGCAAATCTTGTATCCTATCTGACTGGAAATATCATAAATGTCACGGGTCTTGCACTATTCTTAACAGACTTTATTACAGGCATTTTCAAGTAACTTATACGGGAGACAAGGACACCGCTATAAATACTGAAAAACCTGATAATCGTTTGAAGCTTTTATTAGTGAAGGCGATACTGGCTTTAAAAGCATATAAAACTCAGTTTTCGGACTGTCAGGACCTTAAAAAAGCATATGATAATTTAATACTCGACTCTCCCACCTATACCTTGATATATTTAAACTCCGTTACATCAAAAAGTCCAAGGTCTGTTACCCTTATTTCAGGAATAACCGGAAGAGTGAGGAAGGACAATGCCGTGAACGGGTCAATTTGAGGATTGACTCCCAATTCCCAGGCCTTTTCGATCATTGACTTCAACCTTGCTATGACAAAATCAGAGGGCTGGTCACTCATAAGCCCAGCTATCGGAAGGTCCAGAGTACCAAGGACTTTTCCTTTGCCTATAACGGTGAATCCACCATTGGCTCTTTTTATTTCATTTATTGCAAGAATCATATCCTCATCATTGTCTCCTATAACAATAAGGTTATGAGAGTCATGGGCAACAGTACTTGCGATTGCTCCGTGAACTATGTTGAAATTGCTGACAATCCCAAGTCCGATTCTGCCCAATGCCTTATGCCTTTCAATAACGGCAAGCTTTGAATATTGACTGTCGGCATTAAACAGGCCATCTATTGCATTAACCTTTGCATGCTCTTTTTTTGTTACCAGATCGTTAGGAACTATTCTTATGCAATTTGCATATTCACCATCGAGGTGGATCGCCAGGTCTTCTTTGGTTATGTGTGGAATTCTTACAGTGTTGATAACATTTTTATCTTCCATCTGATTTGGCATATCGATTACTCCGGTCGAATCAGCAACCACCTTGCCGCGGTACAGCACCTTGTCAATGCTGAAGCTGTCTATATCATTCAATATAATGAGGTCCGCAGAGTATCCGGGAGCTACGGCACCCAACCTTTTAAGCCTGTAACACCTGGAGGCGTTAATTGTAGCCATGCATATGGCCTCGATAGGGTCAAGGCCCAGAGAAACAGCTTTCTTGATATTAAAGCTTATGTGCCCTTCGCGGTGAATGTCCTCAAGGTGCTTATCATCTGTACAGAAAAGGCAGTTGCTGAAATTTATACCTTTCTGCATCAGTCCTGTTACAATTGTTTCAAGATTTCTGGCAGCTGACCCTTCTCTTATCTGGACATACATACCAAGTCTGAGACGCTCTAAGGCTTCTTTGGCTGTTGAACACTCATGATCGGTTGAAACACCGATTGCTCTGTATGCATTAAGTTCATTGCCTGTTAAGGAGGGAGAATGTCCGTCAATAATGGCGTGATCAAACAAATCAACTTTCTTAAGCATATTTGGATCCCCATTGAGAAGAGATACAAAATCCATTACTTCACCAAGACCAAGTACTCTGTCAATTCCTTTGAGAGGTTCCATAGCCTCAGCACTGAGATGGGCTCCGTTGTCCTCAAAGGGAGTCGCCGGAACACATGAAGGGATCATGATATAAACATTCAATGGAAGCTCGCGTGTTTGGTTCAGCATGTAGTGTATACCGTTTATCCCGCAAACATTGGTTATTTCATGAGGATCAGCTATGATTGTTGTTGTGCCATAGGGCAGTATTGCTTTTGCAAATTCCGAAGGAGTAACCATTGATGACTCGATGTGCACGTGACTGTCAATCAATCCCGGACATACGTATTTTCCTTTTGCATCTATTTCATTATGTCCGCTGTAACTTCCTATTCCTACAATGATATCCTTAAAAATTGCAATATCTCCGATTTCAATTTCTTTAGTGAAAACATTAATTATTCCGGCATTTTTTATAATCAAATCAGCTTTTTCCCTACCCAAGGCAACGTCAATTCTGCTTTGCTTTCTTTTAACACCCATAACTATTCCTCCAACCGGTTTGATAGATTTTAACAGCGTGAATTATAACAATTCTTATTTAAAGTTTATAATAAGATCCGGTTATTATTATATCACTGCTTTAATTAAAATACTAAATTATATAAATTTGTTCTGATATTTCTATAAGACAAGTAATATAATTGTAAGATTATAAATTAAGCTATATAATTATTGTATTAATGATAACATCAGTTAAGACCGCTTGGAAGGATGAGAGGAGAGGATTCAATTGAAAATGATGCATAGGGGCTTGGCAATATTGTCGGCAGGTATACTTTGCTTTTCTTTTATAACCGGCTGCAG
>JAAZCB010001000.1 GCA_012513545.1 Clostridiaceae bacterium | reverse complement strand
TTCCAGGTTACTTTTTTCCCTAATGCTTCTGATACTGCCCTTACCGGCAGATAAGTTGTACCGTTATATATGAAAGGCTCTACAGAATTGCCATTACCATCTCTTGGATGAATCAGAATGCCGTCAACATATATTTTTATATTGTCGTAAACAGCAGAAATATCTACTTTGAAAGGTTCTGCAAATACAATGGTTGTAAGTAGTGTTGCACTCACTAAACCCGCTATATAGCCTTTCAATATACTCTTCATATTATTCCTCCAATGCATATTTTTGATCAATAAATCAGCCAATTGCATCGATAAGTCTAAATTATAAATTCTAGAAAATCCTTTAAAATCCTTCTTTGCTTTTTCTCAATCCTTGAAGTTGTCTTTCGTGAATCAACCTTCAATGCTTTAATTCAATCCATCAAAAAGGAAATTTGTATATCCATTTTATAGTATGATATAATTAAGTTACCCATTTTAGTTTCACATTGTTTAAATCGCAAAAAGGATGTACTTGGAAAGACTTATTTTTACGATTAAATTTGCGGGAATTGAACTTCGATGTTAATTCATTATCGTATTCGGTATAGATTAATTTACATAAAAAATTGGAGTTGAGAGAAAGAATATATGTTCTATTGGTTTTCACGATTTGAAGGTATTACCTTAAGAACTAAAATATTTATTTTCAATGCAGCAATTCTATTGGCATCTTTATCAATTTTTGCCTTTCTGACCATTAAGATTTCCAATGAAGCAATAGTAGGAAAAGCAACTAAAAATGCAGAAAGAGAATTAGCACTTATAAATAAAAGTCTTCTTAATTTAACTCAAAACTCTGAAGACTATGTAAGAATAATATCAACTGATTACAGGCTGCAAAACCAACTGGAACTAATAAGAAATAATGAAATAGACTCAATTGATAACATTGAGGTGGAAAAAACCATATCAACTGTTATAAGTAATGTGGTTCAGCCAAATACCTATATGGCTGCTGCAAGTATTATGTCATCCGACAATAAATTGTTTGATATAGGCTATGTTGATAATAGCTCTGTATATCCTGTTATGAATAGTAATATGATAGATTTCATTACCCAAAATAAAACTCCTACCTGGATCGGACTAATAAATATAAAGTACAAATACGGTGATAGTGAAAATGTGTTAGCTATTGCAAAAACCATTATCGGAAGGGATACAGGTCACATACTGGGAACAGCAATACTTTATTTAAAGGAAAAAAATGTAGCATCCATATATCTTGACAACATGGTTAATCAGGATGATAAGTTCTTTATAATTGATGATAAAAGGAATATTATATCCACTCAGGACAAAAAAGAGCTATATAAAAAATTTGATGAAGAGAAGTATTTGGGAGAATACAAGCTTGAAGAGGTCTCAAATATTAAGAGTGTGGTTGGAAATATTGATGGGATGCAGGTTTTAATAACAGTTGAGGATTTTAAAAAGCTTAATTGGAAAATTGTAAGTATTATTCCTTTGGATGAAATCACATATGAAAACAGAGGTATAACCAGGCTCATAGTTATTTTTGGTTTGATGTGCCTGATATTGGCATTTATTGCTTCTTATATACTGTCTTATACAATATCGAAACCGATATTAAAGCTGGTAAACATAATGAAGGAAATTAAATCCGGCAATATGAAGCTAAGAGCCGATTTCAATGCAAAAGGTGAAATAGGAATGCTTGGAGACGGATTTAACGGTCTTATGGATAAAATAAACGGTTTACTGGAGCAAATCTATAAGGATCAATTACTAAAACGTGAAAATGAATTCAAGCTTCTCCAATCACAAATCAAACCTCATTTTTTATACAACACTATTGAAACAATTATTTCTTTTATCAAGCTGGATTTAAAAGATAATGCCATGACTACTGCCAGAAGTCTTGCGGGCTTCTATAGAATTTCCTTGAGCAAGGGAAATGATATTATTTCAATTGGAGATGAGATTAATCTGATTGACAATTACCTGTCCATTCAGAAATTAAGGTATGTAGAGTATCTTGAATATCAACTTGACTTTAGCGAGGAGATACTGAAATATCAGATACCCAAGCTGACTTTGCAGCCTCTTGTAGAGAATTCAATCTATCATGGTTTAAAACAGAAAGATGAAAAAGGCCTATTAACAATAAAAGGCTATTGCGAGCAGAATGTAGTAATCATAGAGGTTATTGACAATGGTGTAGGGATGACTGAAGAACAGATCCGCAGGATTTTTTCCAGGCAATCAAAGGAACAACAGAGTACGGATTTTGGGGTATACAGCGTGGATTCCAGATTGAAGCTGCTTTATGGTGAGCAGTATGGGATTAGAATAGAGAGCAGGGTTAATGAGTATACAAAGGTTATTGTCAGATTACCTGCAGTTACACTATAGGGGGTAGGAAAATGTTGAAAATTTTGATTGTGGACGATGAATACTACTTCAGAGAGGCGCTCAAAGTATCCCTTCGCTGGAAGGAGCTTGGTTTTGAGATTTGCGGTGAAGCAAAAAACGGTAAGGATGCACTTGATAAGGTAGAGAAATTGAATCCGGAAATAATAATTGTAGACATAAATATGCCTATTATGGACGGTCTGGAGTTTGTACAAAGTATTAGGGAAGCAGACCAAAACATCAAAATCATTATCATAACCGGTTATAACGAGTTTAACTATGCAAAGCAGGCGATTCAGCTTGGGGTCTATGACTATATTCTAAAGCCGGTAGATGAAGAAGAACTTAAAAATTCATTGCTTGAAATAAAAAAGGTCATTGAGAAGGAAGAAAATATAAAGGTTGAGGTTGACAGATTAAAGCAGCAAGTCAAAGATAGTCTTCCTTTATTAAAGAATAAATTTTTGAATGAGTTGATACAAGGAAATTTGATAATAAAAGAAAACGAAACTCTCAAAAAAATGGAATACCTGAACATTAATATTTATTCAGATTATTACATGGTAGCAACCTTTGAAATGGATTTTGAAGATAAATTGGGCTGGAATGACGAAGACAAAGAGCTATGGAAGTTTGCTGTGTCTAATATTTCAAACGAAATTCTTGAAAAACAGTTTGATTTTGACATTTGCTTTGATAATGACGATAGAATATGTATAATAATTGGAAAAAAGGAGAAAGAGAAGCCTTGCAATTTCGAGCTGTTGCTTGAGAGCAATCTCGAACTCATCAGATCTGCGGTTTATAAGCATATGGGCGGCACCATTACTATAGGAGTCGGAAATGAAAAGAAAGAATTGTTTAGTGTTTCTGAATCATATAAGGAGTCAGTAGTTGCATTAAAGAATAAGTTGATATTAGGGAAAAACAAAGTAATATTATACAGTCAAATAGCAGAATCATGTATTAAAGAAAACCTGTTTACTGTTGAAAACAGGGGTCGGCTATTGATGAATATGCGTACAGCTGATGACAAAGAAGTCCTGGGCTTTATAACACAAATTTTTAATAAAATCAGAAGAGACAATATTAACTATGAACTGCTATTTGTTGTGTGTATCGAAATGATATCGTTATGCCTGGAATTTATCGTAGAGGTGGGCTTGAGTTTCAATGAAATATTGCCAAAAAATCAGCTTAATATTATTGATGAAATCCAATCCAAAAGTTCAATCGATGAAATGGAGGACTGGATTAAAGATATTTATAAATATACACTTGACGCTATTAAAAAGAGTAAGAATTCAAAAGCTTCCAAGCTTATTGAAGAGGTAAAAACCTATATAAAGGAAAACTATCAAAACAGCGATTTAAGTATTGATGAAATAGCTAAGAATCTGTTTGTAAATTATGCACACTTGTGTTTTATTTTCAGACGGGATACAGGAACAACTATCAATGATTATTTGACTGAAATCAGAATAAACAAGGCAAAAGAGCTTTTTGACGGTGGAAACTATCTGATACACAATGTTGCCGGTCGCGTAGGTTATGCGGATGCCAATTACTTTGGGAAATGCTTTAAAAAGTATTACGGTTTAGCGCCAAGCAAATATCTTAAAAATATATCAAAGTAAAAAAAATTCAACTTTCCCACCTGTTTTTACCCAATAATTTTACTAATAAACAAAGAATATTCTCTTTTACCTATAAAGACAGGGCTATACAATTTATGTATAAATTAAGAAACCTTTATAGATGATTATTGAATCTAATTATTATGTCAAGGAGGGGTAAAATGATAAAGTTAACAATACTTAAGTCTATTGTTATAACTTTATCTCTGGCAATTTATTTATCTGCATGCGGCGAGTTTACTCAAAATTCACATAAAAATGTATCAGATATTAAGAGCAAATCTACAGAAACTGCCCAAAAAAGCAAAATAAAATTTCTTTCTTTAAGTACTGACGATAATAGAAACATAATTCGCGAGAAATATATCAAGGCCAATATTGAAAAGGAATTTCCAAATGTTGAAGTGGAATTTGATTTGGGCGGTGGCGGACTGGACTATGCAAACAAGCTTAAGGCTTACAATGCATCAGGAGAAATGCCTGACGTATGGTTCTCTGAACAGAATCTCTCTTCTGTTGTTATTACAGCAGGTAATGCTTTGGATTTGTTGCCATATGTGCAGAAATCCGGCTTTGACAAGAAATTCAAACAGAAGGATATTGTTTCACCGGATAAGAACGGAAAGCTTTATTGTGTGCAACCAGGAGCAGACCAATACTTCACGCCTAGGTTGTGGTATCATAAGGAGCTATTTTCAAAATACAGTATTGAGCCTCCCAGGACTTTTAATGAACTTGTCAGGGTTTGTGAAATTCTCAATAGTAAAGGAATTATTCCAATATCCATAGCTGGTAAAAACGGCTGGACTATAAATCTCCATATGCTGCAGACTATGATTATTGCCGAGGATCCACAGGTTGCTCTTGATCTTGTAAATAACATGACCGATTTCAGTAACCCAGTTGTTAAGAACGCATTAGGCAGAATACGTAAGCTGATAGAGGTCGGAGCATTTGCACCGGGCGTTAAGAATATAGATTCATGTCCTGCAATTGAGTTGTATACATCAGGAAAGGCTGCCATGCTGGCGATGTTTACATGGGAGACCGGCAACCTTGAAAAGGCTGCTCCCGACACTGATTTCATACCTTGGCCGTCAGCTAAAGATGGAGTTGATCCTAACAGAGCAATTCAGTATTGGGGAGCTCCGTTAAGTGGGTATATGGTATCTGCCAAGACCAGGGATCCCGAATTGGCTGCCAGGTTTGCAATGTTCTGTGCAACACAGGATGCCTTATATTATAATATAGAGCAAAAAGCGCCTACATTACTTGATACAGGAGTAAAAATCGAAGGTATTTCACCTCTTTTGCAGAAAAATTTGGATCAGTTCAACGCAGCCCAAATTAAAGTCCCTTCAATTTGGACTTCTACGTTCTGTGCACAGATGTCTGCAGAAATCGCGACACAAAACAGCAAGCTTCTTACAGGAAAGTATTCGCCTGATGAATATATAAAGGCTATAAATCCAGTTTGGGCTAAGAACTTTAATTAATGGCTTCATAATTCCTACTGATATGCAATACAAAATAATTATAAGGGGAGAATAATTATGTTTAGAAGAACAGCAATTAACCTGCACATAACAGGGCTTACTGCTTTACTTTTCATTGTATCTGTGTTTGCAATTAACCCAATATCCCTGCCGGCAGTAATGGCTGCGACCCAGGCGACCTACTATGTATCTCCTGCAGGCAGTGACAGCAATCCGGGGACAATAAATGAGCCTTTTCAGACTATCACAAAGGCTCGTGATGTAGTGCGCACCATTAACAGTGATATGACCGGAGACATATACATATACTTAAGAGGTGGCACCTATAACATCACCAGCACAATAACCTTTGACACCCGTGATTCGGGTACGAACGGCTTTAAGATTTATTATCAGGCGTATCAGGATGAAACACCTGTACTTAATGGTGCAACGAAAGTTACAGGATGGACTCAGCACAGTGGAAACATATACAAGGCTACACTGAACCGTTCAACCAAATTGAGGAACCTTTATGTAAATGACCGAAGGGCTTCTATGACTAAAAAGACCGTCACAGCCAGAGGAGGGTACGGGACGTATTCGGTTACTGCGGGACAGGCTTCCTGGGCGTGGACTGGCGGCAGCAAGAGTGACGGGGTTCAATATAATACATCGGACGTACCTGCTATTAACAGCAACAAGGATGATCTTGAGATAGTCAACGGTACTACCTGGAACGAGAATATAGTATGTACCAGGGATGTAATTACCTCCGGCAGTTATCGGGTGCTTCTATTGCAACAGCCTTACGGGATTATAGCACAAACTCCGGGTTGGGGAGCTGCCTTTACTGCTTCCGGGACTCATACGATTTATAATGCCTTCGAATTCTTAGATTCTCCTGGCCAATTCTATTTCGATAAAACAACCAAAACGCTTTATTACTATATCCGTCCTGGTGAGGATATGTCTACTGCCGATGTCCAGGCTCCCGTTGTGGATAAGCTTCTGGATATTGCAGGAACTTCAACCACAAACAGGGTCAAGAATATGACCTTCAAGGGCATTACCTTTGCAAATACAGACTATAGCCTTGTTAATGTTGCAGGTTCATATGGCAAATCGACCTGCCAGGCGGCACAGGCATTTATTGCTTTTTACAACGACAATTGGCACAACACCAAGTATGACCTTGTTGATACCTTACCTGGAATGATCAATGTATGCAATGGTGATTCAATAGATTTTATAGGCAATACAGTCAAACATAGCGGAAATGACGGAATTAACATGCCGAACGATGTCGTTAATTCAAATATTATCGGCAACTATATAACTGACATCACCTCAAGCGGTATAACAGTAGGCCATCCTCAGCATGTTTATATCGGAAATGGAGGTAATCGTGCAAAATATCCAACCGGTGTAGAAGGAGTTTGTAAGAATATTACCATTTCAAATAATGTTTTGTACGACACAAGCACAGCTCCAGGGTTCGGGGGATGTGCTGCCATTACGGCATATTTTGCAGATACGGTCAAAATAACTCATAACCACGTTCAATCGACAGCGTATAATGGTATACATTTAGGCTGGGGATGGTGTAATTTCCTTGACTCAACTACATGCAAGAACAACACAATAAGTTATAACCGAATTATCGATACCTTAACCAGGCTTCATGACAGCGGGGCAATATATACAATAGGTCAGATGCCCGGTACTAATATTAATGAGAACTATGTAAGGGGGATCCCTCCGGCAAACTCCGGGCCTACTTATGGTTTACATAACGATGAGGGAACTGCATATATAAATGAAAATGATAACGTGCTGGATATTGACCCTGGGGTAAAATATACGATTAACTGCGAGGATTTTGGACAGAAGCACGATTTAACAATATTAAGAACATATGCAACAGTAAATAAAATGGGAAAAAACCCTCCTAACAGTACAATTGACCAGCCTGTTGTGGTATCGGATAATGTATGGCCTCAGGAACAGTACAATGTATGTCTGAACTCCGGAGTCGAGGAAGCCTACAGGAATGTTTTACCGGAGAGTCTTCTTTCAGTGCAGGATTATGTATTTCCAGCAAGCTGCGCTGCTTCGGCCGGAGCAAAGTTGAGTATCAGAAGCAGTGGAAATTCTTCAAACACAGTATGGTTTGCACCTTCTGGGACGACAAACTTTGTTGAAGGAGCTAACATGACCAAAGCTGCCGGGAATGCCACTTCTATAACGGTTCCCTATACTGCAGGAACATACAGTTTGTTTGTAGTAAATTCACAGGGTGTTAAGTTGGGTCAATCGACTGCAATTCTAAGGGTAACAGGCTCTGCTGTTCCTCCAACTTCCGGCCCGACTTCCGGCCCGCGCTCGGCCTATACAAAGAACGAAGCAGAAACCTTTAATGACCAGTCGGGAATTCAGACTGAAAATTGCAGTGAAGGCGGGGAAAATATCGGATATATCGAAGATGGTGATTATGTTGTTTACAAAGATGTTGATTTTACAAGTGGTGCCCAAAGCTTTCAGGCAAGAGTGGCCAGCGGCGGGAGTGGAGGTAATATCGAGATCAGGCTTGATAGCATTGCAGGACCTTTGGCAGGTACTTGTCCGGTTGCAGAAACAGGAGGCTGGCAGACTTGGACTACTGTATCATGCGATGTTAGTGTGGAAACGGGTACACATGATGTCTATCTGAAATTTACAGGCGGCAGCGATTATCTTTTAAATGTGAACTGGTGGAATTTCATTACTGATGCTCCAAGCCCTACACAAATTTCTGGTGGAACTCCGGGTGACTTAAATGATGATGGAAATGTAAACTCGACAGACTATGCACTGCTTCGAAGGCATATACTCGGTATAACTACTCTCACAGGAACAGCCCTTTCAAACGCTGATGTAAACAAAGACGGAAGTGCAAACTCTACCGATTATGCCTTGATGAGAAGATATATACTAGGAATCATAGACAAGTTTTAATGACCTGCCGATGATATTCACATTACTATAAATTCATTTATTTGGGAGGGAAATTAATGAGAGGGATTATGAAAAAAAAGTTGGTATTTATATTTGGATTAGTTTTATTGATGGCATTTTCAGGGATAGTGCATGCAGCGGAGTTTATGGATTATTTTACAGCTACACCAATTATAGAGCCACTTTCCTCGTCATGTTGGGGTGCGTCGGAAGTGGGACCCCGAGATCAATCAAACGGTTTGGAAGATAAAACCATGACAAAGTATTGTTATTGGGATGGTGGAATCATCAAGGGGCCGGATGGCAAGTATCATATGTTTGCAAGCCGCTGGGACCAGAGTGCCGGTCACAACGGATGGTTTGGCTCTGTGGCTGTTCATGCAACAAGTTCAAACCTTTACGGACCTTATACCGATCAGGGAATATGCTGGCCAAACAATCAGGGTGGTAAAGGCCACAACGTTTTTCCTTTTCAACTGAAGGATGGCCGTTATGCTATTATTGTGAGCGATACCAGGCCGGGGGATGTATTTGTTTCCGATTCCTTGGATGGTCCATGGTCATATATGGGTAAACTATCATTTACCGGACCTTATGCATCAAGCTTTTCGACAGCTAATATTTGCGTTATGCTTCGACCTGACGGACGTTATGAAGCCATTCAGAGAAATGGCGTAATCGGTATTTCAGATAATGTTCTTGGACCGTATAACGTATCAACACCAGCTGTTTGGCCGCAAGTTTCAGGTTTACCGAAAGACTGGATGGAAGATCCGGTTATCTGGTACAGTGGTGGCCTCTATCATATTGTCGTGAACAAGTGGGATACTCGTAAAGCGTATCATCTTACATCAGTAGATGGTATCAATAACTGGAAGGTTGACTCGGGATATGCATATGACCCAACGGCGAATTTCATACGATATGAGAATGGTACTGTTAACCATTGGAATAAGTTGGAGCGCCCGAACGTGTATATGGAGGATGGT
>JAAZCB010000092.1 GCA_012513545.1 Clostridiaceae bacterium | reverse complement strand
ATTCTTCCCAATTTCTTTTAACTATCAATTTGCATGGATTGCCAAACGCCAGGGAGTTTGCCGGTATATCATTAAAAACCACACTATTAGCGCCAATAACAGAGTTTTTTCCTATAGTGACTCCCTTAAGTATCATACAATTCATTCCTAAAAAAACGTTGTCTTCAATAATAACTGGTTTGGTAGTTAAACTATAGGTATCCCTTTTGGAAGGATCAGGGTCGTGAAAATCTGTGTCAACTATTGTACAGTATGCTCCTATGAGAACGTTATTGCCAATAACAACCTTATTTGTTGCAGCAATCGTAGTTCCTGTCATCCCTGTATTATTGCCGATTAAAATAACTGATTCAGGTCTTAGAGTTGCAAATGTACATTTTTTATTAAGACTAAGAGTGATTGAATTTCTTGCAGAATTAATAATGCAATTATTCCCAATTGAAATATTTGAATGAGGAAATCTACGAATTACAGGCAATCCATTTATTTCTGTTTTTGTCCCAACCTTAACACCTTTTAATTTACAGAATAAAATGATCGGAGCATTAGTGATAAGTTTTCTTATTTTGATTCTACTTACATAAATAATAAAAAAGACCCATCCTTTCAGATCTGTTTTTCCTGACCACACTTTCATAATCTTTGATTTTTTTAAAGGGGACATACGATCATTTTGAGTTCTTTGACATAAGGATGTCTTCCTGGATAATTATCAGATCACTGTTATCAATTTCCTGAAGGTTTAAGCAAGTTACGGCAAGGAATTTACTGCCTTGGTTTCGTTGAATTCTAAGCCGCGCCGGGGCGAATCTTATTCCAGGTTTATTGTATTTCCATGTTCCGCAGTTTATTGTTGTTATTTCTCCTGTGGCATCAAGGAGATATAATTTTGTAATATCATCAATTTCACTTGCTATTCCTTCTCTTTCGAGACTAAAAATGATTGTTCCATCAGATAGTCGGGTGCCATAAAAAATTGCTCCATCAATATTAAAAATCTTTTTTAATTTATTACTTGCTTTGTCCCAGTAATATATGCCTGACAGTTCTACTGAATTACCGGAATCTGTTCCCCAAAGGACTGAGTTTTCAGTAAAAACCAGTTGACATACTCGCCAGACCTGACTTCCTGAACCAATAATGTTAATTGTGTTAAGCTGGTCATCAGACCATCCTATTCTTGATTCATGATCTTCATCTCCGGCACATACCCAGATATGATTGGAATAGGGATCTCTCTGAACTGCATGAATATGGCGAACAACACCTGGCTTGAACACATGAGCAGAATCCCAATTCATGCCATAATTACAACTTCTGTAAATTACCACATTGTTTTTCTCTTCATTCCTGAAATATTCGCCTAAAAATATAAGACTGTCGTTTGAACTTAGTATTCCGGCATTCATTATGCCACGTCCTATTCCAATACCGTAATTTGGAAGCTTTAGAGATTTTTTGAACTTTTTCTCATCATTCTTTTTATACCGGACGTGACCAGCAGCATAAGCACATATATCACCTTTTTTTGAAATGACCAGTTCAACGCATTCATGTCTTAGAAGTAGATGTCGGACACAAGTAAAATTATTAAGCCACATTAGTGAGAATCCTGTTGGCACACGTGCTATTCTCTTAAATCTCTCAGATTCTTTGTCAAGCTTATAAATCAGCAAGCCACGTGTAGCCCATAAATTCCCGTCGTAATCAAGCTCTTGAACAACAAGATCTTTTGCTTTAGTGCATGAAAGGTTAAAAACTCGATCAGGTTTGAGGGGTATCTCTGCAGAATTAATATAATCTGAGATCAGGTATACTAAAGCTGCTGACAATAAGCCAAAGATAAAGTACTTAAAGGTTTTTTTTATTATAATTCCTGGTTTGGCTCTTTTCATTTTAGCAGTTTTATACTAATTCCAGATTCATTATTTATTTAATAATTGTATTCGGTATATTTCCTCTTTGTTATTAATTTCTATCAGAAGTGGAAAGATTGAGAGACATATCTTGCTT
>JAAZCB010000999.1 GCA_012513545.1 Clostridiaceae bacterium | reverse complement strand
CCAAATTCTGCGGCGGCTTGGTCAACGCCAGCCTTGATGAAGGGGGCGAACTCGTTTGAAACATCATGGTACGAGACAGGGATGACAAGCTTATCGCCATTTGCGACATGTTCTGCAATTGTTGGGTTAAGTTCGAAGTTGGCAGGATCAGAACAATGAACGTCTTCCTCTGCAACTTCTTCTACTTCTTCTACTTCTTCGACCTCTGCAGGTTCTTCCACTGTTTCTTCTGCTTCTGACTCCTCTGGTGCCGGTTCTGGGGCACAAGCACTAAGAATTAGCGACACGCCAATCAACAGTGTAAATAATATATAAAATAACCGCTTTTGTTTCATTTTTAGCTCCTTAAATAATTTAATTTTTCGTTTCGACTTGAATCTAATGTAAGTCCTTTTTTACATAATAATCACTTCCTTTTTCAGTTGGATACTTATTTGGTTCGTTTGATCAATAATAAAAATTTTTAGTTATAACATGTTTTAGAGAGATTTTTTGCTTCTGGACCACATATCAATCCCAACGGCAAGAATGATGACTGCACCTATAGCGAACTCCTGCCAAAAAGCGGAAATACCCAGAAGAACCAATCCATTTCTCAATACACCAATAATTAAGCAACCCAATATTGTCCCTAATATGGTCCCTTCACCTCCGGAGAGTGAAGCTCCTCCAATCACAGTTGCTGCGATGACGTCTAATTCTGTTCCCACACCCGTCCTACCCCCTTGTGTACTGGGCATAAAAGCGACCATTAATATTCCTGCGAATGCACTCAGGAAACCAAGGATCATAAATGCCAAGATTTTTGTTTTATAAACCTTAATTCCAGATACATGGGCTGCTTTCTGGTTTCCTCCCACAGCGAGAACCTTGAAGCCATAGGCTGTTTTTGAAAGAAGCAACCAACCTATGATTGCAATAAACACCATAAAAACTAATTGCATTGGGATATTATCAAAAAGCTTTCCTTGTCCAAGGAAATAGAAATTGTTGACATCATTTACATTTGCACCACTAAGCTCATTCACTGCAACTGGTTGACCCTCAGTGATAATAAGCGCAGTTCCCCTTACAACACTCATCATTCCTAATGTTGTTATAAAGGATGGTAATCTTCCGTATGTGGATATAAAGCCGTTTAAGAATCCAACGATTAAACCAAGGGCAAGCCCTGCTAAGATTGAGACATAAAGATTGTATTGATTAATGAGCAGCATTCCTGTAATAATGCCCGATAGAGCATAGGTCGCACCGATGGAAAGATCGATTTCGCCTGTAATCAATACAAAGGTCATGCCAATTGCCATGATGCCCAATAAGGATATCTGTCTTCCAATATTTAATAGGTTTCTGACCCCCAAAAAAGATTGTGTCGTAATTGATAGAAACAGAATCATGATTATTAGAACAAAAAAGACTCCTGTTTCTCTTATGAATAACCACTTGAAAATTTTCTTGTTTTTAATTAAACTAAAATTTTTAGATATATTATTTAGCATATTTACTTTGATCCTGAATTCCTTGGTTTATAAAAATTTTTGATATTGATGGACAACATTTATGAGTTATTTAAGAATAAATAAAATTTTTATTAATACTATTAAATTGAAATATCATGTCTTGTTTTATAACTCCTCATCATATCTGTCTTGAGTAAAAACAGTTTCGTTAGACTAAAAAGATAAAAATTCCAAAATTAATGGAATTATTGCTTGAAATATTTGGCTTTTGGGGATACTTTTTTTATTCATCTTATTAATTATGGAGTGTTGTCTATAATCAACAATGATCAATTGGATTATAATATTATAATGTCAACCATTTAATTGTGTCATGATTTGCTTAGAAATCCTAAACGAATATGAATTTTTTGTCAATAGGTAAATGTATATATGTTAGGGCAAAGTAGTAATGTCCTATTTTAGCAAGGTTAAAATGTCCTATTGGAGGTGAATAGGACATGCTAAAAGATAGGACGCTGACAATGAGCATCAAAGAAATCAAACGCTGTGAAAT
>JAAZCB010000998.1 GCA_012513545.1 Clostridiaceae bacterium | reverse complement strand
TTGTGCCATACCTCAAATCGTGTTACTTCAATTCCTTCCTCTTCTTGCAATCTTTGTAAATGTTTTTCTATTTCCTTACAGGTCGGGCACTCCGCACCATAAAATTCCATTAAATCTGATTCCAAAGTAATTTACACACCCCCGGCAAACAACATAATAGAGGACATTTGATATTAAATAGTTTTTGTATAATTAAGAATAGAATGATGCATATGATATGTCGAAATAAGTTATATTTAAATAATAAATTATCTAAATTATTTTAGCTGAAAAAATGTCAAACAATGATTATTACCATAAGACACCTGAAGAAATATTTTCTGAATTATCCACTTCTCAAGAAAAAGGTTTAAGTCCAAAAGAAGTTAAGAAACGATTAACCCAATATGGGAACAACGAACTGGAAGCAAAGATTAAAATTCCTTTGTGGTTATTACTTTTATCTCAGTTCAGAGAATTATTCGTATTAATCTTAATCGTTGGGGGGCTACTCTCAATTTTGATTGGTAGTTATAAAAATGGAATAATCATCTTTATTATAGTTATTGTAAACGCAATAATAGGATTTATCCAGGAATATAAGGCAAATAAAATAATAGAAAAATTGAAGAGCTTTGTTAAATCCCGTGCAAAAGTTATCCGTGATGGAGTTTTGGTGGAAGTTTCTCAAGTGGAACTTGTACCGGGAGATATTATCAAATTAGAAGAAGGAGATAAAGTTCCGGCAGACATAAGGATTATCCAATGCTCTGATTTCAACACAAATGAATTCGCGCTGACGGGTGAATCTCTTCCTCAAACAAAGAATGATGAGCTCATCATAGATGAAGTAGGAATTGCCGATAGAAAAAATATGGCCTATTCAGGTACTACTGTAGCGTCAGGGAACGCAATAGGCGTTATCGTTGCAACAGGAATGAAAACTGAAACAGGAAAAATTGCAAGTTTAACTGAAGAAACTAGCGTTGTTCAAACTCCTTTACAGAAAGAACTTCGGATACTGGCACGAGAATTGACTATTATTGCTATCGTCATTTCTATTGGTCTTTTCATTTTGGGATTATTGCAGGAATTCTCCATTTATATAAGCTTGGTATATGCACTAGGCGTTGCAATGTCAGTTGTACCACAGGCCTTGCCTGCCCAAGTAACAGTAGCGCTGTCAAATGGCAGCAACTATCTTGCAAATAGAAAAGTAGTGGTAAAATCTTTGCCCGCAGTAGAAACACTTGGTTCAACGACGGTCATCTGTACCGATAAAACAGGCACGCTTACAAAAAATGAAATGACGGTAAGGTCGATCTGGTTCAATGGTAAGGAATATAAGATGTCTGGCCTTGGTTACCAACCAGAAGGAGGAATTTTAGATGATGAAGGCAACTCCCCTGCTAAAGAAGATATAGAAGGGATAAAAAAAATCCTTAGAGCAGGATCTGCAGCTTCTAATGCAGAGATACATCCACCTGACAAAGAACACAATGAATGGTATCCTATTGGTGATCCAACTGAAGCTGCACTTATTACTGCAGCAACTAAAACAGGTATTGATTGCAAGGATTATGATAAAGCATTTCCTGAAATACAAGAATTTTCTTTTACTTCAGAAAGAAAGAGGATGGGATCTATAAGAAAAGAAGAATCAGGTCATGTATTGTATGTTAAAGGATCAGTTGGAAGTATTCTCTCTATAAGTAAATACATCCACCTCGATGGTAATGACATACCATTGACAGAAGAACACATTTCCAACATAAAAAAGGTAAATGAACTTTACG
>JAAZCB010000997.1 GCA_012513545.1 Clostridiaceae bacterium | reverse complement strand
ATTGGATCTAAAGCAGAACATGGCTCATCCATTAAAATTATGTCTGGCTGTATGGCTAAAGCTCTTGCAATACAAAGCCTCTGTTGTTGTCCTCCTGATAATCCAATTGCGGACTCACTTAATCTTTCACTTACTTCGTCCCATATGGCTGCGTCTTTTAGACTTTTTTCAACAATATTATCAAGATCGTTCTTATTTTTAATACCATGAATCCTTGGACCATATGCAATATTATCATATATTGAACGGGGAAAAGGATTTGGTTTCTGGAAGACCATTCCTATTTTACTTCTCAAAGCTACGGGATCAACTTTTGAATCGAGTATATTGATTCCTTTCCAGATTATTTCGCCCTCCATTCTACAACCTATAATTTCCTCGTTCATACGATTAAGAGCTCTTAGCAAGGTACTTTTTCCACAGCCACTAGGCCCAATGAAAGAGGTTACTTTGTTTTTTGGTATGCATAGAGATACTTTATTGACTGCAAGTATATCTGAATAATAAACATTTAGATTTGAGATTACCAATGCTCCGTTGTCGATTTTTTCTTTAGATTCCATTTATTATCACCAAACAATTAATTATCATTTCCTACCAGTCCCTATTGGCTTGTGAACGCTGACGTATAATTATAGCAAATAGATTCAACGTAAATAAAATTACCAATAATATTATTATAGTACTAGCGGCAAGATTTTGGAACTGAACTTTGGGATGTCTAGTCCAAAAAAATATTGTAACGGGTAATGCCAAGAAACCGTCAAAGATACTATCAGGGGCAGTTTTGGCAAAAACTGATGCTATAAATAAGATGGGGGCTGTTTCACCTATTGCTCTTGATAGCGCCAGTATAGTACCTGTTAGTGTTCCGGGTAATGCATAGGGGATTACATGATGCCTAACTGTCTGCCATTTTGTAGCGCCAAGGCCTCTAGCCGCCTCTCTAAAAGATATTGGGATTCCTTTTAATGCCTCTTCTGTTGTAACTATAATAATTGGCATAATCATTAAGGACAGAGTCAAACTGCCTGACAAAACACTAGTCCCAAACCCAAAGATACGAACAAATACAGTTAATCCAACCAGCCCAAATACAATTGATGGAACTCCAGCCAAGTTTTGGATTAATCTTCTCAAGACTCTTGTATAGGTATTATCTTTTGCAAATTCAGTTAAATATACAGCTGCCCCGACACTTACAGGCAAAGAGAAAATCATTGACAATCCGATAAGATAAATTGATCCAATAATAACAGGATATATCCCGGCTATTTTAGGATTTGAACTCGGATATGATGTTAAGAAATTAATATTGATCCCGGGAATCCCTTGTTCTAGAATAGAGAACATCAAAAATCCTAAGAAAACTATTGCAAACGCCAAACAAGATGCAACTAGTAATACACCTAATTTGCCCTTTTTATGCCTAAACCCCAATGTATTTTCAGATTGGATTTTTTTAACTTCTAGAGTATTTTTTAGAGTAGAAGTAATTTTTGTATTTGATTTATTAAAGGCTTTATTAATATTTAATTTTTTATTTTTATATGAAGATTTTCCTCCAGCATTTTGAATCCTTATGACAACAAGACCTGCTAGATAATTAATTATATAGGTTATTGCAAATAAAACAAGGCCTACCGCAAATGCTGCACTGACGGCCAAACCAGGTGGTATATCTCCAGTTGCTACTTGTGCAATATAAGCAGTCATAGTTTGGACTTGGCTTAAAGGATTTAAGGTAAGCCTTGCTACATTTCCTGCAGCAAGTGCCACTACCATTGTTTCACCAAGTGCCCTCGCTAAACCAAGTAGT
>JAAZCB010000996.1 GCA_012513545.1 Clostridiaceae bacterium | reverse complement strand
TTCGTTTTTATGCTTGGGTCAGCTATAAGTTTTATCTTTACACTAATCTCTGTAGACAATGCAATCGCATTTCTTCCAAAAGAGCAGGTAGATGCAATTTTGGACAGCGATGTTTACGGTGCTCGGGAAAGCTGGGATAATTCAGTAATGTCAAGCTTTATCCTTACAAATAATATAAGAGTTGGTATAATATCCTTTGTGCTTGGTATCACCATGGGCGTCGGAACCTCATGGGTCTTGCTGGTAAACGGCTACATGTTGGGAGGATTTGCCGCACTTTATTTTCATAAGGGGGCAAACCTGCTATTCTGGTCTCTCATTCTTCCTCATGGCGTAATCGAGCTTTTAGCCATTTTTATTTGCGGTGGTGCGGGAATAATTGTCGGGTACTCATTAATAAATCCTTTATCTTATTCAAGAAAGGACTCCTTGATAATACGTGGGAAAACAGCTTTAAAGCTTGTTCTAGGTACTATCCCCATGTTTATCATAGCTGGAATAATCGAAGGGAATATTACTCCCTCCGATAAAATCTCCGAAGCAGGCAAGCTTGTTTTCGCATTATTTACACTTTTATTGTTTGCCGTTTACATAATAGTACCTAACATGAAATACAGACTTAAAGACAAAATTCTATAGTGAAGATGTACAATGAGGACATTTGCTTGCCTCAATATGCACCTCGCTAAAGCAGTATTTGCATTTTTTTGTTGTTGCAGGTTTAGGCTCTTCCTTCTTCTTTGTGAAACGGTTAAGCTGTTTTATGACGATAAATATTGAAAACGCAATTATCAGAAAATCGATAATATTGTTTATAAACATTCCATAATTTAAAGTCGCCACACCAGCTTCTTTAGCTTCTTCAATAGTCTTGAAATTTCCATCTCCCAAAGTAACAAACAGGTTTGTAAAGTCTATTTTCCCAAGCAGCATACCTATTAATGGCATAATTATATCATTAACCATGGAAGTGACAATTTTTCCAAAAGCACCTCCAATAATTACACCAACTGCCAGGTCAACAACATTTCCCTTCATTGCAAACTCTTTAAACTCTTTTAACATAAAGCACCTCCAAAAAAATATAAAATATAACCCAACGGCTTTAATTTATCCTGTGTAATTTAATGCACATTTATGACTAGCAGCACTAAAGCTGCAGCATTGACTTCATTGCAAGATACTTGTTAACCACCTCAACTGAAAGCTTATCAGGAGGTACATCTACAACTGCAATCCCCGACTCATTGAATATTTTTTGAATTTTCTCCCTTTCCTCTATAAGTTTCATAGATGCGGTCTTTAAGAAAATGTCCTTTGTTTCTTTAATCCGACTTTCAGATATTTGATAAATTCTCATATCCTTTATTGTTATAACCAGCGGAACATGGCTTTTAGCTATGTTTTTAAGGGCAAGCGACAGCTGGATTGCTTCATCAGCATTGAAAAGTTCGGTAAAAATACATAAAAGGCTTCTTCTATTCTGATACTGGTTCAAATAGGTAAGTGCACCGGCATAATCTGCAGATACAAAGTTTTCTTCAACATTATAAAGATTCTCTGCTATAAGCTGAAACTGTCCCACACCTTTACCAGGCTTTATATAACGCTTTACACTACTGTCAAATACCATAACACCTACATTGTCACCCTTTTTTATAGCTATGTCTGCAAGAAGAAAAGATGAATTGATAGCATAATCCAGCTTTTTAATAAAGTCTATTTCCGAGTTCATAACCCTGCTTGAGTCAAGCATAATCATTACCTGCTGATTCTTTTCAGGTTCATAGGTATTTACTATCAGCTTGTTTGCCCTTGCAGTAGCAAGCCAGTTTACTTTCCTGTAGTCATCTCCCTCATTGTATTCCTTCAGGCTTTCAAATTCAGTTCCTGCACCATAGTTCCTTACTCTTTTCACTCCCTGGATCAACTGGTTTCTTTTTATAGCTGCAAGGCCATATCTGCTAAGATCCTTAAGGTTCGGATACACCTTATATCTTTCTTCAAGATCATATTTTCCTGTTTTGTGGCATAATCTCAGAATCCCCCTGTAGCCTACATGGATTTTCCCGAAAGTGAATTCTCCTCTCTTTTCCGGTATGACAACATACCTTCCCTCAGTATCATAGTGAGGAACCGCCCTGAACTTTACAATACTTCTTTTTGTTTTCATAAACTGTGGAATCTCATCTAAAGCTTCAATATCCAAATAATAATTGCTGTTATTTCTGATACTTATTATTATGTCATTTTCCGTGCCCATGGAAAGCTTGTTGTCACATATCCTTGAAACCTCGAGTTCTTCCTTCCCCGGAGTTATTCTTAAATCAATTATGAACAGCACAACAAGAAGGATGTTATATATAATAAACATATAAAACTCCAGTCCTATTAAAGAAGCAATCAGTATGGGGATTGTTCCAACAGCCAAGAGTATCGTAAACAACTTGCTGAACGGCATCTTTGCACTCCTTTTTTCATGTACATTAAATTCCATGCAACTATTTGAAATGGACTATCTGGGCACTTCAACCTTTGACAGTATACTCTTTATTACATCATCATTACCAAGTCCGTCAATTCCCGCTTCAGGCTTAAGTATTATCCTGTGCCTTAAGATAGGTAATGCCAGATCCTTAATATCTTCAGGAATTACAAATCCCCTTCCGTGCATGGCAGCATATGTTTTTGATGCAAGAAGAAGCGCAATTGACGCTCTCGGACTTGCACCCAGTATAAGGTTTGGAGAATTCCTTGTTGCTCGGATTACTGAAGTAATATAATTAATGATTTCATCAGAAACCTGGACAGCATCTATCTCCTTCCGGCATCTTATTATATCTTCAAAATCACATATCTTATTTATTTTCTGACTTTCAAGCTCTTTGGCGTTAAAACCGGTGTTGTATTTTTGCAGCAGGATATTTTCAAATTTCTGCGGAACATAATTTACCACCAACTTCATAAAGAACCTGTCAACCTGAGCCTCCGGAAGTGGATATGTGCCCTCATATTCTACAGGATTTTGCGTGGCAAGAACCATAAAAGGTTCATCAAGCTTATGTGTCTGACCGTCTATTGTTATTGAACGCTCCTCCATTGCCTCTAATAAAGCAGCCTGAGTCTTAGGAGGTGTTCTGTTTATTTCATCCGCCAGAAATATGTTTGTAAAAAGCGGCCCCTTTTTTAGGTAAAATTCCCCGTTCTTCTGGTCATAAACCTTGGTACCAATTATATCTGCAGGCATAAGGTCAGGTGTAAACTGGACTCTTTTGAAATCAGCCCTGATAGTTTTCGCTACAACCTTAGAAGCCAGTGTCTTTGCCAGTCCGGGAACGCCTTCAACCAGTACATGCCCGCCAGTGAAAAGTGCAATAACAATGCTTTCAATAAATTCGTACTGCCCGACTACAACTGCTGATACCTCCTCAATTATTGCCCTTGTTTTTTCTTTAGTAAAGGTTGTTGCGGTTGATTCCAATTCCTTTTCATTCATATATTCGCTCATGACTTAATCTCCTTTCTGATGTCCTCAAGTCTTGCAAAAAGACCAATAAACTTTTTTGAGTCTCTGCTCCGGGTTTCTATTAAGATTTCACTTTCTCTTATTACTTCCCCAACAGCCATATCTTTCAACACTCTGTTTGCAGCAGCTGCTGCCATAAGCTCATTTTTATCTGCATTACCCGTACCAAATCCCAAAAACTTTGCCAGTTCCCTGGTCAAATTTTCCATATATATTGAAAGTGCAAGGTTATACGCTCCGGCTTTAGTATACAAATTTGAAAGTGCAAAAAGATTTTCATTCTCCTTGCGTTTAATTGTCTCAAACACCACAAGCGGCTTTCCAAATCTCCTTGAAATAACATATAAGTAAACTAAAAGAGCGACTAAAATCTGGATAAGAGCAATTCTTCCGCCGGAATTCAATAAATCCCAAAGGCTGGCACTCTCATTACCTACTCCATGATAAAACTCGTTAAAGAGCACCTTCTTGTGTGAAGATGCATATAATGCATCAATAAACAAAACTCCTGGGTCTAGTATCCTAATACCTTCGTTTGTATAAAACTCATATTCTTCAAGAAAAATAATCTTGCCTTTTCCGATATTGAAAATATAGTTCTCACCAAATTCACCAAACTGTTTCCGGCTTGACCCTGAAAATTCTTTAAGATCAAAGTTTTCCTCGTAATTATACATATTATCGATTAAAATCATTGAATTTCCATCACTTAACCACTCTTTAAGATATTTTTGTTCCGCAGGGTCATTAAATTTTTCAGTGTCCGGAGCAAACACAACAATTGTCGATTTATCAGGCAAAAACCTCGACTGACGAGTATACCTTCTCACATCAAAACCCATCTTACCTGCAAGCAGATACAATACTTTTGATCCGTTGCCTTTAGTACTGTAACTCGAATAATCGATATCCTGTTCAAACTCTGTCTTTACATCAAAAGAAACAAGACCTGCAATAATAATAATTAGGATGATGCCAATATATACTGCTGACTTTTTGATTCTTTTTTTCATCACCCTAAACCTCTCCTTTTATCAAATTGTCATATTTACTAAACCAAAAATCAAACTTTGCCCTTTCAACCTTTTTCCTTCCATACCAGTGTAAATTGAAGTCATTCGTAAAATCTGCCACTGAACCGTATATTTCAGGCTTACTTGAATAAATTTCCATGAGATACTGTTTGTTTGTCTTTGATTTGTTAATCTTTATAAAGTTAAGTGTGTTAAAGTTAATAAGTAAAGCTATATACAAATACCTTAATGCCTGGTCAAGATCCCCTGCATCCCTGAACTTCACAGCCTTTTCCAGTAAAATATCCGGGTCCTTAATAGTATTAAGAATTATAGAATCTTCATCTTTTTTAAACTTCTTTGAACTTTTAAGGCCTCTGAAAATGAAGAAAACAATAAACGCAATTACAGCTATTAACAGCACCAGTGCTGCTATCTTTATAAAAAGCAGCATACCCGGTGAAACGTTCTTACCATAAAATAAGCTGTCCATTTTTTGTGATACATTAAGCTTATCAAACAGCTCCTTTATGAACTCATGAAAGCGTTCACGAAGTTCAGCAAAAAAATCAGTCTTTTTACTACCCTCTTGTGAGAACTCTTTAGAGTTAAGAATTTCCTCAAGTTTTTTCTTTACTTCCTCCTCATTGGCAGAAGTAATAATATATAAATAAACAAAACTCATGCTAAAAAAATTATGCATCAGTCGACCCCTCATCAAGTATGCCGTACTCTGTATATTGTTTCTGACTTTTTCCTTCAAGCAGCTTATCAACTTTAATCTCTAAATCCAGACCTTCATTTTTGATCTTAATACTTACAAAAAGAACTGTCAGAAACACCATTACAAACGGATACATAAAAGCTCCAATAACCTCAGTAACTGTATACATAAGCCTGAATAAATTATCATTTATAAATAGGAATAACACCGATAAAGTAGAAAACATGTTTCCTACAAGGAAAAACAATATTGCAGCAAAAATACATGCCGGAGCAACCCTCCAGTAATTTCCCTTTGTGAGTGCCATACTCCTTTTTATACTTTCAGTAACACTATAGCCTTCAATTACAATAGCATGTGCTCCAAATATAACCCTTGCCATTACATAAGACAACGCAAGCACTAAGCCTGCAGAAACCAATAAAGCAATAACGATAACAGCAACAACAGAAAAGACGCTGTCCGGAGCAGTAGTCACAATTACCATTATAGGTATAACAGCTGTGATCACTGCTATTAATATCATTACAAAATATGCGATATAAAAAATTACAAAAAACAAAGCAGCATTTCCCATCATTCTGGGAAGGTATTTAAAACTGTCCCTGATTAACCCTTTAATTCCGTTAAAATCATATTTATAAGCATTTCCTTTTACTATATGTGAGTATATTATTCTTATAACTGCAGCATTGAAAACAAGTTCAATTGTTATCTTATACCCATAATGGAGTAAACTCACCAATTGGGCTAAAATGCTGGTAAATATGCTATTATTCTGTAACTCATTAAACCTTCCGATATCTTCAACATAATTACTCTGAAAAATTGCGGCTGAAAATATATCGGCATAAAAGGAAGCCTGATCACCAAGTAATTTTCCTGTAACCAGCGAATATATAAACACCCAGGGCAGATAAAGCAAAAGAACCAATAATGACAGGTTTTTGAAATTTGATTTAAAAACCTCTATAGAATAATCAAGAACATCACCAATCCTCATCGGTTTTAGTTCAAAATTTTTTTGATTCATGTTGCCCCCAATCTTCTGTTTAACTTGAAATTTACATACTATTGTTTGTTTACCCATCTAAAATAACATATTTTGTAGATAAATTCAATAGAAGTCTTTTTTATGGCCTTTAAAAAAGAGTTGCTGTAAAAACAACTCTTTTTATAGGCCAGTAATATAATCATGAATATTGTAAATAGAATTGCAAAAAAAGTGAAAAAAATAGCCGAGCAATTCACAACACCTGCACGGCACCATTATATTTCTAATATTTTCACTAATCAATCTTATTCTACCTTCCAACATTAAACCAGCTTAAAACCATCTTTACAAATAGCCTTCCAAAAGATGCCTTATCAACATCCCTGTCTGATACAAGGTCAACTCTGGCAATTTCCTTATCATTGACACTATAGATTACCTCTCCAACCTTCTGCCCTGTTTTTACAGGTGCACTAATGGATTCCTCCAGCTTTACTTCGTTTTTTACATTTCCCTTCTCGCCTCTTGAAAGGAGGAGTTTAACATCATTTGCATAAAGGGCTTTTGCAGTTCTGTTTATACCCTTTTTGACATCAAATTCAGAGACTTCATCTCCTTTGTTATTTACCTGAATTGATTCATAATTTGCAAAACCATAGTCCAGTAATTTCTTTGATTCGGCAAACCTTGTGTTTGTATCAGCTTCACCCAATACAACGGATATAAGTCTCATACCATTTCTTTTAGCCGTAGCAGCTAAACAGAATCCTGCGGCATTCGTAAATCCAGTCTTTAGTCCGTCTACTTCACCTTTGTAAAATCTTACAAGCCTATTGGTATTGACAAGTTCAAATTTACCATCTCTGAATGTATCCATCCAGATGGATGTAAATTCAAGTATCCTGGGGTGTTTCGTTACAAGCTCCCTCGACATCAAGGCAACATCGTGAGCACTGCTGTAATGGTCAATATCGGTCAAACCTGTGCAATCAAGAAACTTTGTATTTTTCATACCCAGTTCTTTTGCCTTTTCATTCATCATAACGACAAAGGATTCTTCACTTCCTGCAACTAATTCAGCAAGAGAAACCGTCACATCATTTGAAGAATGAAGCGCAACTGCTTTTAATGCCTCTTTTACCTGAAACTGTTCTCCCTGCTCAATATACGCCTGTGATCCACCCATACCGGCAGCATATTCTGATGTCGTCACCATATCCTCCATGCTGATTCTACCGGAGTCAAGCGCTTCCATAATAAGAAGCATTGACATAACCTTTGTTACACTGGCTATTGGCAGTCTTTCGTCACTATTTTTTTCATATAAAACCTGCCCGGTTGATGCATCAATCAGGGTTAGCGCCTTAGCCTTCAACTCTGATATATTTGTACCTGACATTATTTTTATTACAGTCTGAGCATTAAATTCATGCTCTTTAGGAAGTGCATACACAGACAACATTAGAATATTTGATAAGACTACCACAATAACTAAATAACTGAACAAAACCCTTTTTAACACTTAAGGACCCCTCCTGGCTATTTTCACTGTCAGCGTATTCATAAAACACCATAGCAGTATTAAATCCTGGAGACCCAATGTTTTAATGGGTTTAGAGGATTTTACCTGATAAGGTATTTGAGAAACACTATACTAGTAGATTTTTATGCAAAAACTTATCCTAATATACTTTTTTATTTATGATATGAAGAATTGTTTTAGCAATATGTTCATTGACTTTATTACAAGGATAAGGGTACCAAGTCTTAACTGTGATATATTCCATTCAAGCTATTAATTTACATATTCAAGTATCAAAGGTCTTTTATCAGGCATATTATCAGATATTACTATACTCGTTTTTAAAACCTCCAGGGCTTCAGACAGCTTTTCTTCTCTGTTTGTGTGAAGAACAGCAACCAGATCACCTTTATTGAGCTTCATTCCCTTCCTTGCAAAAAACTCAATTCCTGCTGAAGGATCAATTATACTTTCCTTAGTCTCTCTTCCTGCACCAAGTATCATTGATGCTATACCAAGCATATCCGTTTTTATACCTGCTATAAACCCATCCTGAGGGCATAAGTATTCATAGGATATTGAAGCCTTTGCAAAACGACTGTAATCATAAATGACACCAGGGTCTCCCATTTGCCTCTCTATCATCTTCTCAAGCTTATCCAAAGCGCTGCCATCCTTAATCACACTTTTAGCCTTGCGTCTTAAAGTCTCAATATCTCCTTTGCCGGCAAGCTCAAGCATTTTGGCAGCCAGTTCGACCGAAACCTCCTCGAGGTCTTCAGGCCCCCTGCCCTTAAGTGTTTCAATTGCTTCAATTACTTCAAGTGAATTACCCACAGCATAGCCTAGAGGCATATCC
>JAAZCB010000995.1 GCA_012513545.1 Clostridiaceae bacterium | reverse complement strand
CCGGCAAAAAAGATGTTTGATGTAACGGATACTAATTCTTTTGCTGTTTTAAAGGACTGGATGCTAAATAGATTACGAAATGATTGTGTTGGATTATATAGGGAAAAAGTATATGGTTCAAGATATGATAAAGTATATGAAGGAGAATTGAAATGAAATATGGATTATTAACAAATCCATTACATAATTGGGCGGTATTAAGAATTGGAAAAACAAATAAAAGGCGCAATAATGCCGAAGGAACAGTTTTATGTAGTTCAACAATTCTTTGGACAAAGGGAGAATATTCTGATAATTGGAAACTAGATCAAATTAAAATCATTCCAAAAGAAGAAGCATTAAAAATAATTAACACAAATCATTATCAATTTCCAAAACTTACAGTTGATTTTGATGGGACATTATTTTCAACTCATCCAGACTTTCCAAAAATAGGAAAACAAAAACTAATTCATAAACTTGTAGCTTGTTATATTAGATATAAGCACAAACGCGGTTGGATTATTATTTTAAATACAATGAGAGAAAATGGAAAAGGTTTAGAAGAAGCAATACAAGCTTGCGAGGATTATAATATTCCAATAGACTTATATAATGAAAACTTTATGCCCGATATTATACGATGGGGAGAAAGTAGAAAGATTGGAGCGCAATTAAGTATTGATGATACTCAAGTTGGGTTTATTGGGTGGTTGTTAAGGAGATTTGGATGAGTAAATCAATATGTAAAGCTTATAAAGCAAATAGAAATGATGAATTATATACTCCTCGAATTTTAGTAGAGTGTTTGAAACCATACTTTGAAAATTGGGTTGAACGAAAATTAAATCATTGTAATTGTTGTAATGGACCAATACCTTATAATAAGATTACAATTTGGTGTCCTTTCGATAAAGAAACATCAGAGTTTGTTTTATTCTTCAAAGAACTTGGCTGTAAGGTAATTTATTCCCATATTGATTATGGTCAAGATTTTTTTGAATATGAACCAGAAGAAAACTACGATATTCTTATTAGCAATCCACCTTTTAGCAGAAAGCTTGACGTTTTCAAAAAATGTAATGATCTTGAGAAGCCGTGGGTTATGTTGTCAAACATTATGTGTTTGAATTATATGGAGATCGGAAACTACTTTGCAGATAATCCTGTTCAATTGCTTATACCTGATAAACGTGTTTCGTTCGATGGAAACCCTTCTAGTTTTTGTAGTGGGTATTTTTGTAAAGATTTTTTGCCAAGTAGTTTAGAGTTTTGTCATTTACCACACTGTAACAGTGGTAAAGATTTTATTCCAAGTAGGATGATGGAGGATAACAATGTCAGTAATTAAAATTCATAGAAGTCAAACAGCAGATACAAGAAGTTGTGATTGTAGTAAAGTATCAAAACAACAACTTATTGATTCGTCAAAAAGCCATATAAACGATGTTATAAAAGGTATGAACTTTATCGCTGAAGTTATACAAAATCAAGCAGAGTTACACGACTACGATAAGATAACTGAAATTGATAGATTTTACTTTGACTTCAAAAATAATTTTGAAACAAATGATTGGTATAATGACCACGTTAGCATAAATAGACACCATCTTTCTAAAGAAGAAGGTGTACCTGATGATGTCAACTTAATTGATGTGCTTGAATATATAACCGATTGTGTAATGGCAGGATTAGCCAGAACAGGAAAAGTTTATG
>JAAZCB010000994.1 GCA_012513545.1 Clostridiaceae bacterium | reverse complement strand
CTCTTTGAACTTCTTCCTGCACGATGCCTCGTCTGGAAAGCTTTCTATGAAATTGATTAGATTCATGTCATTTTTGTTTCGAATAAGATAATACTTTTGTTTATCTTTTCCGACACTCATATTATTTAAAAACAAAAATATGAAAACTGAAGTCAAAAACCTGTTACTAAAACTTCACTCTAGAATAATAGCAAGAGAGAATGAAGGAAACGAATTTTTAAATCAAATGCTCACTTCTATGGCTTCTGTTCCTGGTTTTGAGCAAAATGTTATGCGTGGTGAACAATATCATAATGAAGCATCAATGTATTATAATCAAAGTGATTATTCCAAAGCATTTGAACTCTTTTCAAATGCGATACAAAAATATCCTAATGCAGGTAGTTACTATAGTCGTGGTGTAACAGCAATGGATTTGAATGATATTGAGCGTGCCATAGCTGATTTTTCATCGGCAATACAATTTGATGAGAATTATGTTAACGCATATCATAATCGAGCACTTTGTTTTTTACAGTTAATTGAAAGCTTTGATTTAAAGCATGATGTTGAATGCAAACCATTAGTTGATTTTGCAAGAAATGATTTAAAAAAAGCTATTAGTTTAGGAAATCCAGAATCCAAAAGATTTTTGGATATGTCATATAATGATTAATAATGAAGTATTCAGAAAAGAAAAAATTATTTGAATCTTTTTTGAAAGATTGGAAATTAAACTTTAGCAAAATTCCATCTATACTTAAATATTTAGGCTCATATCCTGAAATTACAGATAAACTGGATGAATTTGAGCCTATTAATATTGATTACTTAAATAATTCTCAACTTGAATGGATTTCATTGGTTGCGCAATTTGATAATACCATTGAAACAGAATTCTTTAAAGACTATTGGGTTCCAATTCAAAAAGATGGTTATGATTATTTCATAGACCTCTCTTCTGAATCCTTGCCTTTATTTGAAGCACATTACTTTTTCTTTGAACCATATCGTTGGTATAAAAAATACATTTTCAAAGATTTATCACAGTTTCTAATTGATATTGATAAATCTGGTTTTAACGTTGAGAGACATTTTAAAGAACTTGATAATGAAAGGTGGTCTGAAGTTACTAATTTCTTTAATGAAAGGGATAAGCTTGGATTTGAAGGTAAATTAGAACTTGGCCCTATTGAAAAGGATAGTCTTTTTAAAGAAGGGGAAAACAGTAACTTTTCAATTCAAGATAATTGCATTACGTTTAGCGGTGTTAATTCGGTCATAGTAGGGCTTTTGCCTCATGACTGTAGGATTAAACTTGAGAGTTTTAAATCTCCATATAATAGAAACGAGAATGTTTGTGAAAAAGTGAAAAATATTAAAGCTTTGGTATATCTATTACAAAATACAGGTATGTTGAGCATTGATTCGTATTCAATCCAATTTGATTCAGATAAAGATTGCAGAGGTGATTTTAAGGATAATACTTTTAAAATAACTCATACTGATAACGAATTTCTTAAAGGTTTTATAAAGAAATATGAAACATATAAAAATTCATAATCAGCCCACACAACCAAGCACATTTGCAATTCGCACGAGCCGACACTCAACCAAAAATTGCAAAAGAGCTTGTCTGTCTGCCACCGCTTTTTTGCCGACCCTAAAAACTAATTTTTTCAGGAAAGGCAGTTCTTCGATTGAGCTGATTTTGACTATCAATGACTGATAACTAACTGATAATGAATAAACACCAGCAGCTAACACGCGGTATAGTTAATAAGGGTTTCAGTGGTTTGCGAAGCAAAGCAAACCGCTTCAACATTTGTTGTACCTTGATAGGTAAAAGCCCGCAATCCCTTACTAACCATACCGCCAACCGTTGGCAGCAAGGCTCGTGGCACGGAATTATCATCGAATTATAATATGAAAAAAGTAGTTTTCTTAATCATTATTACCTCGTTTCACATAAGTTTATTTGGACAACAACTCAAAGATTCGACATATTTAAAAGAATT
>JAAZCB010001429.1 GCA_012513545.1 Clostridiaceae bacterium | reverse complement strand
TCCTTGCTCTGTCTCTCCAGTGCGGATTTTTGCATCTCCCTTATCTCCGGGAAATTCCCGTAAATCCACTTCTCAATCCTGATGTCTTCCGGAATGCTCGTCAGCTGCGTTATTATCCCGTTAACCCACATCGGGAAAATCTTCCGCTTAATATCATCGGAGTACTTAACTTTGCAGTTTTTGTCCACCATGTACAGAGCCTTCTCCATCGACTCATTATCCGAATTCAGCTTCAGCCTCTCTTTCGTCTCTTTATATATCCTTATCATGTGCCCGCATTCATGGGCGATAATATAGTTCAGTATTCCACTGTGTACCGGTTTGTAGTAGATAATATGGTTCTTCATCCCTGATCTTGCGGTCTTTGCAATGGCGTAGGTTCTCAGGCTGTTGTTCTCCCTGAAAACCACCTCCTTCCCGCTGATCTCCCGCACCTCGTTCAGAATCTTTTGTGTATCATTCATTAATTCAAGAGACATCACATTATCCCCTTATCAATCAGTTTCCTTGCCTGCTCATATTCCTCCGAAAGATCAATCCCCACTTCCAGAGCCGGGTCAATGATTTTAAAACCGGCATACATGTAGCAGACAGCGCATAGCCCGGAAACCTCTTTCCCTTCCAGGGACATGATCCTGTAAGTTGTATCAGGATTGTTAATATCAAAACCTCTCTGGCCTATTGAGGCCACTTCAAAAGTGATCTTTCGTATCTCCTCAAGTTCCAGTTTCTTAAACATATTCATTGCTGATACCAGGTACATAACTGCATCAAGCCTGAATCCCTTGTTCTTTAGAGTCTTCTCAGCAATCTTTGTCAGATATTCCCTGGCCGGGTCCTTCGCCTCCTCCAAGATCGGTAAAGCCATCACCCTGTAAAACAGCTCCTGGGCCTTGTCATACTCCCCCTTTTCAAAGTGTACCAGTCCAAGGCCGAAGATGGTTTTAGAATCTCGCGGATTAGCCTGCAGTATATCATTAAAAATCTTTTCAGCTTTCTCATGGTCTCCCAGCTTTGCCAGTACTCCGCTCAGGTTCCTCAGGGCATAAATATTCGATGGTTCGAGTAATACCGCCTCCTCCAGCACCTCTTTCGCCTTCTCTATGTCACGGTTCAGGTAAAAAGCATAGCCAAGTCCAGCCAGTACATTTGCATTTGGTGTATAATTCTTCAGGTAGAACTCAAAGGCCTTAATGGCTTTCAAGGGTTGATTCAGACAGTTGTAAGCCAGTGCCACGTTGTATAGTGCCAGGTATGTTTTCAGGGTTCTCGACCAGTACTTCCTCAAGTATTTCTATCCCTTTCTCGTATTCCATTTCATTTAATAAATGGATTGCGTGATCTATTTTTTCATTCATGCGTTCCTTCTGTAATCTATCCGGCAGCCGATATAATTGCGGTCTGCGGGTAGTCTGTCTTCAATGGTTGTTCTGCTGCAAATCAATTGAATTTTTGAATGAATCGGATTGTCAAGAAGGTTATACTTGCGTGTGATTTTAGGGATGCTGTGCCGGGCAGTCTTTAGGTATCAGTTCTCATAATATTTCTGTTTCACGCGTTAAAAATTAATGCTCCAAAATGTGCTCTATATTAATTAATACCCTTTCTAATGTGACATAAAAAAAGTGTTGATTAATTTTTTATAGTATTTTACTATACCAATTAATACTTAAAGCTCTTTTTTATTTCATTTGGGTTCACTTTTTGTCGATGTTTTAGTGTGTATAATTTTAACCGCTTTCGACAAAATAAAAAGGCCTGAAGCTGTAACTTCAGGCCCGATGTTCAGGGTGTTACCCCGAATTGACTAATTAACTTGTTGGATAGAACATACTATCCGTGCTCTACTTTTGTCAATTCCAAAAACACCCTAAAATGTAAAATTATAATTAAGAGGGTGTTCTATTTATGAATGAATTTCGTTTATCCTTCACGCATGTTTATTGCAAACACCGGTTTGGTGAAACACAATCGCTATTAATCACTAACAGCTGACACGAGCCACCGGTACATAACCAGTGATCCGCGTAAGCCGGAACATTATTAAACTCGTCAGGCGTCTGGGGAGTGATCTTGAGGACTATCGCTACTACTGCAT
>JAAZCB010000993.1 GCA_012513545.1 Clostridiaceae bacterium | reverse complement strand
TTTCCGCATAAGATATAAATTCATCAAAGTTTGTTACTCCTCTTTTTTGAAGAGATTCAATAAATACTATTAATGAATTGAACTTAGTCTTAAGGAAATCACTGCCTTGTAAATTAATATCAATTTTATATTTATCACTCGGGTCATCAAATATTAATGAGTTAGCATTTATAACCCTTATTGCTCTAAGCATTTCAACAAACAGCTTTAATCCTCTGTCGTCATTTGAATCCCCTGCTACTTCACTGTTTATGCTCTTTCTTATGTCAGGGAATTTGTCCATATTCTGATATGGTCCGCTTGGAAGTTCAAAGGATTTTATATAGTTGCAGAAGGTCTGCTTATGTGTTGCAGGATACTCTGCGTATGTTTTAAGAGCTTTTAACAAATCAGCATCCGACATTGATATCTTAAGAATATCTTTTGCTTTTCTAAGATAATCGGCATAGTTATCGCTTGTTAATTTTGCAAGTACCTCATCAACAAACTCTATCCTTTTAGCTCTTGGAAGACTCAATATCTCAAGAATAATCTTCTGCAAAGGATCAATATCAGGTTCTTTTGTTACAACAGGCGTAGGACTCACAGAAGGCTTTGGTGTATTCACATTAACGTCTGTTGCTGTTGGTGTCGCTACAGCTGTAGAAACCGGAGTCGGAGTTGGCATTACAGGCACAGGTACTTCACTCTTGTATGCACTGTTGCCAAGTTCAGCTTTAATGAATACCTTGAACTTGTATATCTGTTCGTCAGTACAGCTGTTTATTTCTTTCTCAATGTATGTAACAAAAGATTCAAAATCGGTTACATTGTATTTTTTGAGTGAATCCAGGCTTGATATGAGAGCGTCCAGTTTTCCGTCTATAACATAAGAGTTATTGTCGGTAATATTTATATCAAGCTTGTATGGATTGCTCTTATCATCAGAAAATACAGGAGCATCGTTAAACGCATTTATAGCATCAAACAGTTTTATAAAGAGTCTAAATCCTCTGCAGTCTGAATTGCTTCCTGCAAGTCTGCTGTTAATCCTCACCTGAACCATAGGGAATTCAATCTTTCCGTAGCATTCAGGCATCTTTATCTGGATGATCAAAGTTCCAAGGCCTTCCTTATTTGAATCGGAAAGTGCTGCAAATTTACGTAAAGCTTCCTTTATGTCAGCATTGTTCATGTCATTTCCGATAAGTGCCTTGACCTCATCAACATAATCAGCATAGTTGCCGGAATTAACACTGCCAAGGATTCCATTTACCAGACTTATCCTATCTGCCTGTGAAAGCTCAAAAGCTTCAAGAATAAAACTCTGTAATGGGTCAACATCTGATGGCTTAGGCAAGTTTCCTGAGTATACTCTATTTCCGAGTTCACCTTTTAAGAATAACTTGAAATAATATATCTGAATATCAGTATTCTTATTTACGGTGTCTTCAGCATATGTAATAAACTCATCTATATTAGTTACGCCTCTTCTATTAAGTGATTCAATAAACACTATAAGTGA
>JAAZCB010000992.1 GCA_012513545.1 Clostridiaceae bacterium | reverse complement strand
GGGTTAATATTTTTCCTACAACTACGTTAATTATTTCACTGCCCTGCACCTCCAACGCCTCAACCTTTGAGCCGGACATTGTCATTGCATCTGCAAATTCCTTCGAAGATACATTTATATCAACATAATCTTTAAGCCAATTAATTGGTGCTTTCATATTACTTACAGCTCCTTTCACAATATTGTAAGTCTTTTCTTTAATTTATACTAAAACTGCCTTAAGAATCTTATATCGTTTTCATACAGAAGTCTCAAGTCATCAATATTAAACTTACCCATTGCAGTCCTTTCAACTCCCAGTCCAAATGCAAAACCACTGTAAACCTCAGGGTCTATTCCGCATATCTCAAGGACTTTAGGGTGAACCATACCTGCACCTAAAATTTCAATCCAGCCTTCATTTTTACAAACCCTGCATCCCGAACCTCCACAAGTCCAGCATGACACGTCAACTTCAGCACTAGGTTCGGTAAATGGGAAATGGTGTGGTCTTAAGCGTATGTCCGTTTTTTCTCCGAACAGGCTCTTTGCAAAAAGTTTAAGAGTACCTATGAGATCGCCCATTGTAACTCCCTTATCAACAACAAGTCCTTCCACCTGATGGAAAACCGGAGAATGGGTTGCATCCACTGCATCAGACCGGTAAACCCTTCCAGGACAAATTATTTTTATAGGAGGCTTGCTTTTCTCCATAACCCTTACCTGAACAGGCGAGGTCTGAGACCTCAGAACAATGTTTTCATTCATGTAAAAGGTATCCTGAACATCTCTCGAAGGGTGCTCCTTAGGTATGTTCAAAGCCTCAAAGTTATAATAATCCAGTTCAATTTCCGGCCCCTCGGCAATCTCATAGCCCATTCCTATAAACACTTCCTTGATTTCATCAAGAACAATACTAAGCGGGTGTTTCCTGCCAAGTACCTTTCTTTTTCCGGGCATGGTAACGTCAATTACTTCACTCTCAAGTCTTGAGCCCCTTTCCTTCTTCTGAAGCTCAAGCCTCACACTATCCATTTTGCTTTCAAGTCCGGCCCTGACCTCATTTGCAAGCTGCCCTACAACAGGCCTTTCTTCCTGCGACAAAGCTCCCATACCTCTTAAAACCGAAGTCAGTTCTCCCTTTTTACCAAGGTATTTTACTCTTATGTTTTCAAGTTCCAAAATAGTGGCAACAGTAGAAAGTTCTTTTTCTGCCTGCAGTTTAATATTATTCAACTGGTCTTTCATGCTTTATATCCTCCTTACGTTGATTTTAATAACGGGATAATATATAAAAAACCTCCGCCCCAATAAAGGGACGAAGGCAATCTCCGCGGTACCACCCAGATTTCCATACACAGTAGTATAGTATAAACACTTAATTACAAATAACGGTGTAATCCGGCATCTCCTACACACAATCATTCATGCTTTCAGGATGCAGCTCAAGAGTGAACTTCAACAGCCTTTACCTGATAAAGATACTTTCAGCCTCCGGTATCTTCTCTCTTATATCTTTAAGGACCTGTCTACTCTTCTCTTTCATCGCCCTCTAACTATAAACTTTCATAAATTATAGCACAAAAGCTCTATATATACAATACTTACAGCGTCTAATTTTTTCTAAAGGGCTAGTGTACAGGTTCATCGCTCCTCTATGCCAACAAATTAAGCTTCTCTATCCTTGAGAAAGCTTCCTTCAGCCTGTCATCACTTATTGTAAGCGATATTCTCATATACCCCTCGCCATGTTCACCATAACCCCTTCCCGGAGCAACAACAACTCCGGTTTTATCCAGAAGTAATGCTGCAAACTGCTTTGAAGTATACCCCTCTGGCAGCTTAACCCATACGTAGAATGCTCCTTTGGGTTTTTCATACTCAAACCCCAGTCTTTCAAGCTCACTGACTGCAAAGTCCCTTCTCCTCAAATATATACTGCGCATCTTTTCAACAAAAGTATTGCCTTTTTCGAGCGCTTCAATTCCTGCTGCCTGAATAGCTGTAAAAACACCTGAATCTATATTGTTTTTCATCTTCTTCAACCTGGATATGGCTTCCCTGTTTCCAACAGCAAAACCTAACCTCCAACCCGTCATATTATAGGACTTTGAAAAAGAGTGGAATTCTACCGCAATATCCATAGCTCCTTTTGCCTTAAGAATACTCGGAGCCTTAACACCATCATATGTAAACTCTGAATATGCATTATCGTTGCAAATTACAATGTCATGCTCCAAACCGAAGTCTACAAGCCTTTGAAACATATTAAGATCCGCAACCGCTCCGGTAGGGTTATTGGGGTAATTTACAAAAAGAATTTTCGCTCTTTTTATCACCTCTTTAGGTATCATTGAAAGATCCGGAAAGAAATCATTATCTTTTGTCAGCGGCATCGGGAATGGAACTCCACCAGTCAAGGCGGTTGCGAGCTCGTAAACAGGATATTGAGGATCAGGAACCAGCGTAAAATCGCCTTCATTAACAAGTGCAAAAAATATATGCGCTATTCCTTCCTTCGAACCTATAAGTGCTACAATTTCTGTTTCGGGATCAACATCAACACCAAACCTTCTCTTGTAAAACCTCGATACTGCTTCCCTGAATTCAATAGACCCGTCATATTCCGGGTATTGATGATACTGAGGATTGTTAACTGCCTGCGCCATTTTTTTTACTACAAAATCCGGAGTGGGTGTGTCAGGGTCTCCAATTCCCAAGTTTATAACATCAACACCCTTAGCTAAAGCTTTCTTGATATTATCCTCAATTTCTACAAAAAGATACGGCGGTGCATTATCAAGTCTTCTCGCCTGTTTCATAATACCTCCAAAACAATTAGGTTTTCTGTTATCCAGCATATGAAGCTAACCTGTCCTATATACTATCCTTTTTATTTTTATTCAATTTTACAAAATTTATAAATGCAATCCTTTTAAAAACTTATCAGGTAGGATATAATCAAATAATCGACTACATTGGAGAGGGAGTGAAGGTAATGTCTAAAGTATTATTCCCAAAGGATTTTATATGGGGAACAGCAACAGCAGCCTACCAGATTGAAGGCGGGTTTAATGAAGACGGAAAAGGAGAATCCATCTGGGACCGTTTCAGTCACACACCCGGAAAAATACATAACCGGGACACAGGAGATACAGCCTGCGATCATTATCACCGTTATGAAGAAGATATAATTCTCATGAAGCAACTCGGAATTCAATCCTATAGATACTCAATTTCATGGCCAAGAATTTTCCCTGATGGAAAAGGAAAAATTAACCAGAAGGGTCTGGACTTTTATCTCAGGCTTACAGATAAGTTACTTGAAAATGGTATTGCGCCAGCAGTAACACTCTATCATTGGGACCTTCCTCAAAAGCTTCAGGACATTGGCGGATGGACCAACCGCGAAGTTACCGATTATTTTACCGATTATTCAGAGAAAATCTTCAGTAGCCTGGGAGACATGGTCAATATCTGGTTCACTCATAACGAACCATGGTGTGCAGCCTTTCTCGGAAATATGAGTGGCCGGCATGCTCCGGGAATCATGGATCAGGAAACCGCTCTGAAAGTTTCCCACAATCTTCTTTTATCCCACGGAAAAACCTTAAAACTCTACAGGAATATGAACCTGAAAGGCAAAATAGGCATAGCCTTAAACCTGACTCCTGACTACCCCGCTTCACAGAATGCGGAAGACATTAATGCAGCAAAGCTGGCTGATGGTATTTTGAACAGATGGATGCTCGACCCGTTGCTCAAAGCCAGCTATCCTCAAGATATTGTAAAGCATTATATAGATCAGGGAATCAACATGGAGTTTACTACAGGAGACCTCGATATTATAAGTCAGCCTATGGACTTTTTAGCCATAAACTACTATACCTCGGATTTTGTAAAACATGACCCTTCAAAAAAAGTTGAAAGCCTCGATAAGATGCTCGAAAATATTGAAAGAACCGACATGGACTGGATTGTGTATCCGGAGGGCCTGTTTGATTTATTAATGAGACTTCATAATGATTATGGGAAGCCTGATATTATTATAAGCGAAAACGGCGCAGCGTTTGTAGATACCTTGACACAGCAGGGAAAAATACACGATGAAAGACGGGTTAATTATCTTAACACGCATCTGACGCAGGTTCACAGGGCTATTGAGCAGGGAGTAAACCTGAAGGGATTTTACTTATGGTCTCTTCTGGACAATTTTGAGTGGAATCACGGTTACTCAAAAAAATTCGGAATTGTTCATGTAGACCTGAATACACAAAAAAGAACTATAAAAGATAGTGGTTACTGGTATAAGAACGTTATAGAAAACATGGGATTTTGAATCAGGTAATTGGGCTATGGAATAATTAATACAACAAATAAACCCACAAATACAGTGGATTCATGTATAATCATATCTTGTTTCTGCTTAAATATTATGTAAACTTGTGTGAAGTGACTTATAATTATTCCATAACCTTAAAACCGTATATCTTATCAGCTCTTATGTACTCAATAGTGTTCTTTTTCTTCAACTCTATCCATCCATCCTTATAATTTGCAACAACACCAACCACACCGCGGCCAAAGAATCTTGCCCACGTGGACATATACAACCGGATCCTCTTACCCACAAACAGTGTTATAAAACTCTCCGCCATTAATATACCACCCTTCAAAATAAAGTACTCTCTGCAAAAACAATTGCAACCTATAATGTCAAGACTTAAAAGAATTTTATGAAGTGTATTGCTTTAAAGACTATTGGATTTAGTTTTAAACCCTTATTACTATTTTATCATTTGAACCGTCAAAATAAAACCTGCTTTTAAACAAAATTAAATTTTAATTTTAAATTGGACGATTTGACGCATTACTGCTAAAGAAAGCTTAAAGAGTGTATTTTCAAACATAAAAAAAGATTTTACAAAAGGATTATTGAATAGTATCATAAAAAAGCAGTGCATATAAGTAAATACCTTAAGAAATTAATAAGGAGGACGAATAAAATGATTGAGGAATTCAGAGCTTCAAAAAAAATGATTACCTGTTAATTGAAATTGCTACAAGAATCTGCAAGTCAGATGGTAAAAATTACAGTTTGATAAGAGCATTCAACAGCTTATCGTTCCATTTTTTACTATCCAAATCATACACCCTGCACGTCGAAGCAAAATCCCAATAAGCCCATGAAATGCCTCTCTTTTCAGCTTCCTCAGTTACAAACTCAGCCCATCTGGCACGAGAATCCTCGTCTGCATTTATCGTTACACCAAATTCACCCAGCCAGACAGGTCTTTCGTACGAGTCAATGGGAACCGTCTATTGACTCATTCAGTTCGAGTATATCTCCTTTTTTTAATTTAAGTGGTATTGATTTTCCCAGATAACTGACAGTGGTATTAAAGTTCCCGTCACACCGTATTATGCATTTTACCAACTGTCTTTTTTGCCATTGAATAGAGATCGTCCCGCACCCTGGAAGGCACAACCCTTCCACCTCACCTTGCTCCCAAAGCTCCGGCAATGCCGGAAGCAGCAAAATCCTGTCTTCATCAGCCTGAACCAGCATCTCTGCCATAGCAGACACAGCACCTAAATTTCCATCAATTTGGAAAACTGCTCCATTTCCAATCGGATGGTTATCCATAAAATTTGGAAATGTTGATTCCATCCACAATTTCCTTAAATTCTCCCAGCCCTTGTCTCCATTTCCCAAACGAACATAGAAATTTATAATCCAGGCACAGCTCCAGCCTGTAT
>JAAZCB010000091.1 GCA_012513545.1 Clostridiaceae bacterium | reverse complement strand
AATTCTAAATTTTGAATTCAGGAGGCAAACGCTCTGCGTTTGCTTGTTACAGGAAAACGGAGTTTTCCTTCCTTAATTTAAAATTCATAATTCATAATTCAAAATTAAGTTGAGTTCCTTGAAAACCACACAGGGAAAAAGCAAGATAAAATATTGACTCTCTATTAGGTCAAGCCCTCGGTCTATTAGGATGACAAGAGAACCGTCCCCTTGTCATCTATATGCTGACCAGGTTTTGCACGTCATTCAATTGGTAGTGGTCTTGTTTATAGGTTAAGTTCTGATGTGAGAGGTTTCTAGACAACCTTGAAACCGGACAGGGCCTATTCTTTCCAGAATTGTGGTAATAACAATACTAAAATTGGGTAAATCTCTAAGCGCCCAATCAGCATTAATATACTCAAAGTGTATTTTCCCGCATCTGGTATGAAATAGTAATTTTGGATTGGTCCTACGTGATTAAATCCCGGCCCAATATTCCCCAGGCAAGCAGCGGAAGCTGATAGGCTGCTCAATATATCAATGTTCAAAGAAGTTAGAACAATAGTACCCAGGGCTAAAAACATAATATAAAGAAAGAAAAATACTAAAACATTAATGAGCATGGATTCCTTAATGATCATCCCATCGAATCTTAGCGGTAAGACTGCCTTGGGATGCACCATTTTCTTCAGTTCAATCATAGTATATGAAAGAATAACCAGATAACGGCCTGGTTTAATATTCCCCCCGGTTGATCCGGCGCAACCACCCATAAACATCATCAAAAAAACCACTCCTGCTGCTAACGATGGCCATAAATTATAATCAGCAGTGGCAAAGCCAGTTGTGGTACAGATAGAAACAACTTGAAAAAAACCTACCCTGATCTTTTCTTCCCATCCCACAGCAGTTCCCTGAACTCTTAAGCTTAGCGCTACTAACAGGCTTGCTAAAATAATGATGCCAGTATACAACTTGAATTCGCGGTTTCTTAAATATGGCAGGATACTGCGTTTTTTTACCGCCAGGAAATGCAAGGTGAAATTGGCACCGCCAATAAACATAAACAAAATGATCGTCCATTGAATGAAAGCGCTGGTATAGAAACCTATACTGGCATTTTTGGTAGAGAAACCTCCAGTGGATATAGCTGCAAAGGTGTGGCAGAGAGCATCAAAAATGTCCATTTTAAATATAACCAGCAATATGAAGCAGGCCAGGGTGATAACAACATAACTGAGCCAAAGTTTTCGGGCGGTATCGCTAATGCGCGGGCTAAGCTTGTCCATAAATGGTCCTGGAACTTCAGCTTTAAACAGCCGGTTAGCTTGTGCCCCCATCCCGGCAATAATCGCAATAAACAGGGCGATAATGCCCATCCCGCCTAACCATTGAGTAAGGCTTCGCCAAAATAATAAGCCTTTCGGTAAAACTTCCACATTTTCAAATACGCTGGCACCTGTTGTAGTAAAACCGGAAACAGTCTCAAACCAGGCATCTGCGAATGATGGTAAATATCCTGAAAACAGATAGGGTAAAGAGCCAAAAAGTGACGCCACCATCCACCCCGAACTCACCAGGACAAATCCCTCTTTGAAATTGATGTTGTCCTGACGGTGAAACACCAGCAATAATATAATTCCGCAAAAAATCGTCAAGGATCCTGACGCTGCGATACTTAGCGTAACATCTTCGTGATAAATAATCGACCATCCCAGACAACTCATCATTGCAATGCCGATAATTAAAAGAATCCTGCCAATATTGCTAAATATAACTTCCGGTCTGATCAAAACAATTGGCCTCCGTTAAGAAAGAGTTTTTCAACTTTGTGAATACTCTTAAGCAGTGAAAATACGATTAACCGGTCATGGGCCTTAATTACAAATTTTCCGTCAGGGATAATGATCTTGTCCTCGCGTACAACAGCTCCGATTACTGAACCAGACGGTAATTTGATATGACGCAGTTCTTTATTCAAGGCGGGGGCACCAGACTGAGCCAGGAGTTCCAACATCTCTGCCCGTTCCTCCCCAAAAAGGGTGACAGATATAACTTCGCCAAGCCGTATATACTTTAAAATGGCTCCCGCCATGAGCTGGCGTGGATTTAATATATTATCTAAGCCGAGTTGTTCAGCGAGCGGTAATACGTCAGTACGTTTTACTTGGCAGATAGTTTTCTTTACTCCCAGGTTACGGGCAATTAGGGAACAGAGCAAGTTTATCTTATCGTCCTCGGTCACAGCCACAAAGAGGTCGGAAGACATAACGTTTTCCTCCTCTAATAATTCATAATCACTGCCATCTCCATTAATAACCAGTGTGTGTTTCAGCTTTTGTGATATTTGCTGAGCTCTGACCATATCCTTCTCAATAATTTTGACCTTCATAGCAGGTTTGTTTTGTTCTAGTATCTTGGCCAAATAGTAGCCGGTACGCCCTCCGCCCAGTATCACACAACTATCAACTTTGTGAGAATAAAAACCTAGCAGCCTCACAACATCTCTCATATCAGAAGTCCGGGCCATAAGATGAATATGGTCCCCAATCTGCAGCTTATCATCCCCGCTTGGCACCAGCATCCTATGTTTACGTGTTATCGAGACAATATTGTATGGAATGGATGTGTCCAGATTTTTAATCTTTTTATCTACAAGCGGCGAATTTATTTTTAGTTCCAATTCCATTAACTGAATCTTGGCATCCGCATAATATTCAACATTGATTGCCTCGGGGTGTTTAATAACCTCAGATATTTCTTTGGCTGTAACCCGTTCAGGATTAATCATAAGATCAATACCCATGGTATTGCTTAACGAGAAATCTTTTACTTCCAGATACTCAGGATTACGTACTCTTGCTACGGTAGTCTTTACTCCATATTTTTTGGCCAGTAAACAAGCCACCATATTCAGTTCATCAAGCTCAGTAACCGCCAGCAGCATATCCGCATGGTGTACGCCAGCGCTCTCTAATATGGATGTAGATGACCCGTTTCCGCTGATAACCTGAACATCCAGTGAATTTTCCAAAATCTGTTGCCGTTCTAACGATTGTTCAATAACCACGATATCGTGATTTTCTCCAGACAGCAATTGAGCCATGCTGAAACCAACTTTTCCGGCACCGATAATAATTATCTTCATAATATCTCACCTGTCTGCCCAAATTATTATAAAAACTCACGACTGATTCAAAGACGCTTTACCGCATGACTTCGTTCTTCTCTGACTCCGTTCTGCAACGTATCATCTTACTCATGCCAATATTCTACCGCATCCCTCGCACTTATTTACAGACAATGCAAAAGTATATTTTCCCATACAACACCAAAACCCTGCCCGTTGGCAGGGTTTTTCCCTTGTACAACAAGATTATTATAGTATTTGGTGTAAAAAAGTAAAGAGGTAAATATAAAAATTGCATAAATAATACATGTTTATGTTCACTAACTAAAAATAAACGAATTGTTACTGAAAATTGTAAAAATCGTTTCAGGAAATAAAGTTTTGGAAGCAAACAAAGGCGGATATGGAATCCGCCCCTACAATACAAATTGCGGGGTCAGCATAGCTGCTGCCCCGCAATAAATATAATTCCTGGCGACGTCCTACTCTCCCACATCTGAAATGCAGTACCATCGGCGCTGGAGAGCTTAACTGCCGTGTTCGGTATGGGAACGGGTGTTTCCTCTCCGCCATAATCACCAGGAAATTTGATTACAATTATTCAGTTTAATGCTTAATTTTTAATTCTAAATTTTGAATTCAGGAGGCAAACGCTCTGCGTTTGCTTGTTACAGGAAAACGGAGTTTT
>JAAZCB010000991.1 GCA_012513545.1 Clostridiaceae bacterium | reverse complement strand
TCAATCTAAAAGCCAAGAGCCTGCGGGTGTATAAGGAGAAATTCGAGCCGGAAGTCTCCGTCCGCGCTTCAATGGCAGACTACAAAAAGGAAGACTGGCTGGTGAATCTGCCGCTGTACGCGGTGGAGGAAGTTTTCACCTATATTAGTCTGTAGCATGTGTGTGCTTATGGAAGGATATAAGATATATAACCAGGTTGTTGTATGATTTACAGTTCAAGTTCTTTTATATCCAAATCAAAATATATACTTCCGCTTAATGAGAACACTCTATCTTTAAGATCATCATCACCCTCATTCAAGCGATAGTATAGATATTTCAGCAGAAAACTAAGTAAGGTTTTTCCTCTGATAAGCTGAATCTTTCTTTGCAGAATTTCTTTTTCTTTTAAAAGTTTTTTATAGAGTTTTACATGCGATTCTCTTAGCTCCTCTATAGCAGCGGCAACGAATTCATTAAATCCTTTATCTAAGCAAAAAGGGTATGTAAGACGGCTAAGATAATATGCAGCGCTATCACAGTTTTCGACCGAGTCTTGTTCTTTGTAGTATAGGGCTTTTGTCTTTTCCGGATAACAGATACATATTTTCTTCCACGCACAGTATTCGGAAACAGCCTGAATGAAAGCAGTCAACTCATTTATAAATTCTTCTAGATATCCTTTCCAGTTAATAAAAAAGCACCGGAAGATGGTTTCCAGGTTTTTTCCCGGGGCGAAGAAATAATTTTCAATAGAATAGTAAGGTAAAACAGTCAGTTTTTCCTTTACGCTTTCATTATCCCAGGCTTTTTTAAGACCGTCATAATCTCTGTCAACAATAAACGCGCTTTTAGTATTTTTTCGCATTTTATAGTGATAAGTTATAATTCGCAAAAGCGTATTGTAGACAGCGTCCTTACCACCCACGTCTATACATATAACCTGGTCTTCTTTATATTTTAATTGAGAAGGTATCGCCTTTTCATAAAATACCTTATCATCTTTGCCTTCTACTACACAATACAGCTTAACAATTGGAGAGTGGGGATAAGTTACAAGTTTAAAAATTGGGGTCATTTCACTATCATTTGGTGCAGAGATAAATTTATCGGTTGTCATTTGAGTCACCTACGATTTCGACATAAATAGGCTGCACAAATTCATGAAGACTTTCATCCTCGGCAATAAATGGCGAATGTGTCGCGATTATCAGACGCTGTGAGTCGTTCAGCTTTAATAGTGAAGAGAGAAGCCAGGTTTGCCATACTATTGAAAATGATATTTCAGGTTCGTCTATAAGGAATATGCTGTTATCAAAGAAGGCCGCAATCGTCAAGAGAGTGATAATCTTCTTTTCGCCCGACGACAGGAGGGAAATGTCAATTTCGGTGCCGATTGAATTTTTTATTATGAGTCCTTTGGGGCACGCAGAGACTTTTTTATTGAACAAATAATTGTTCAGCATGTGCTCATACAATTTTATGCGAGGATTTGAACTTGTACGCAGTGAATCTATATTTTCCTCAAAGAACTGCTTAAAAGCAAATGATGCAATTTCCGGATGGTATACAGCGCGCTCATCATCAAGTTCGTGGAACTCTCGGCTTAAAGTGTAGCTAAATACACTTCCTCCAATAAGAACCGGCATGACAAATCTTTCAATATCTTCTCTATTATCCCTATAAAATTCTTCATATTCTTCAGATATCTCTGTACTCTCGATGTCAGAAGTAATATTATCTGTGTTAAGCCGCTCAAGATAAGACAGAGCGGTTCTATTTATTTCTATAATTTCATCAGAGCTAAAATAGTAACGTGCAATAAGTGGACTCAGAGGCAATATGTTTTTTTCCATTGATGCTTTTATATCCGGCTCTATCGTACTTCCTCTTCTTGAAAATCCAGAATACCGATGGATATCAACGACATACTCTATGTACTCGTCTATAGGTGTATCACCGTCGTGAATCCATTCCATATAATCATTACTTTTCTTTGAAATATAGTAATTCTCCGGAATATAACCGAAACTATAATCGTTCGATAGGTCATATGATTTTACCGAGCTGTAATAAAAAACGGGATTATTATATAGCTGCTGATCATTTCTCATCGAATATATAAGACTAGTTTTTAAATCGAAATCATCAGACTTGAGTTCGAGTAGATTGCGTATCTTATTTGTTCGATACTTATATTCGGAATTCATAGAAATCGGAGAAAGCAAAAAACAGTTTTCATGTTTAATCTCCGTTAGAAGATCTTTAATCTGTGCCTTTGCCTTTTCATTTAAATCAAACCATGTATTTATTTCGAAATCCCAATATGAAGCAGCAAGAATGCGCAAATACTCCTGCTTTTCTTCTTTATCATCTTCGATACTATTAAGCAAATTTATAGCGCTATCCCACCTAAAGCCCGTCTCTTGCCTCGTTACATTTGATAAACTCAGGCTTAAAAACCGTGTTAATGACATTTCCATGTCTTTATTTACCAGGTTGCGCAACATATCGCAATCCGGGAAAAGTTCTTCATAATCGATCTTTACAAAATCATTGTCGTTATTAATTATTACTGATTCAAAAGGATAGCGCGTTAATTGAACATAGTCACCGGTCGCTAAACAACGCAACATTTTTAGCGCCGTTGTTTTGCCAACACCGTTTTCACCAATTAAGATGGCACACCGTTTTGACAAATCGATTTCTAAGTTATGTGTACCGAACAACCGTCTTATTGAAAAAGTTAACATATATTATTCCTCCATTAGGATGCAAATTATTTGACTTCGGTTAATATAACTTGAATTCGTTATCCTAATTTGCCTTTTTAGCATGCGTTCACCGCCGCTACACGACAGCGAGGGTGTGGCAACTTGTGCGGTCACGCTGTCGGTTGTAGGCGGTATATTCAGCTAATCTCATAGACACCGTTTTTCTTCAAAATAAAGGGAAGCTGTATTTTTGTTTTATATCCAGCTTTTTCTCCTTCAAGGACTTCTACGGTAACGAGTTCACCATCAATCGATTTTACTATTCCTCTGAGCCCAGTAATTGCACCAGATTCTTTCCTCTTAATTATTTTTCCTATGTAACAATCGTAAACAGATAAACCTGCCTTTTCATTATTATCTTCTATAGGGGCATCAACTGAAGAAGATGCATTAATGGTCTTATTCTCTTTTACTTCTTCTGAAAGTTTCATCAAAGATTGAATCTCCGCAAAATGGGTCTGAGTGAACCAAATCTCTTGGTTTCCGACCGGAACCATAACTTGTTCGCCGTTGGTTACTTCGCTCCCTTTAATGCTTAATATATCAATGAATCATATAGGCCCATACTTCCACCTCCGAATATAAAAATGACTTAACGGCAGGCTTCAAAACTTACCCTGAAGCTTTTCTGTAGAAAGATGACGTTTTTGGCAACACCGTCGACGGTTAGGGTTACTTTAGGCTAATCTTCCAATAAATTATAGCGTATAAATAAACATCCGCTATTGCTGTCTTATACCTCAAGCAAAAGTATTATAACTTTCAGTAAATTCGACCGTTTACCGGCCATTGTTGCTGATTATAACACAATTTCCCAGAATATTTAAGTTATTTTTTTAACAAAACTGCATTAATTCGTAACACTTACATCCAATCGATGTATCAAGAAATGAACCTAATTTATGTCCTTTTATATACAACACAAGTAGAGAATATCGGAGACGCTTTACATAACGTAGACAATAAAAACCGCCGCTACATCTCTGTAGTGGCGTTGCGTATCATCGTCTGAATCCATTGAACCATTCTGCATTTTTCGTATGAATAGGCAGAACCTTCTTAGGCTTGGTTTTCCCAATCAAATCCTTGCCAATATAATCAGAGTTCATATAGGCTGCCATCACCGTGGGATGCGTATTTATATCCGGCGGATTTCAAAATTCGCTTGCAGTCTGCTATATCCAGACCTCTGTTACTTGATGTATCGAGAGCCGTATCGCGGGGATTGATTCCGGTTTCGGCGGTAATCAGATTAGCGCCGGACATATAACCGTGAATGCAAGGTTCGTGGATTCCAATCCAGGGAAACCTTTCCATTCCGGCCATGGTCAGGACAACAGCCGCAGTGTATTTTGAAAGTGTATATTCTGTAATTTCGGGAGTATCGGCAAATGGGGTGCCGGGAACGGAAACACGCTTCATTGCCCCATACTGCATTGTTCCGAGTTCTCTGCTGAAAAAAATATGTTCTGCCATTTCTTCTGCAGTATGCTCAATACCGATAGGCTCAAGCGCATCCAAAAGCTCAAGCCCCGCCTCTTTGGCATTTATCATTGTCTGCTTTCTCTGCTCTGAGGTAAAGGCAGTGTCACGGCCTTCGCCAAGTCTCCAGCAATGGTACACACCATGGAATCCGGCCGTTTTTATGGTTTTGAAAGTCTCAACGGATGCGTCGCCGATATTCGTGTAAAGATTGACGGAACCTGTTTTGTATTTCAAAACGATCTGTGACATTCTGATGTATTCGTCCGGGTCGAAATCGGCCATGGTCATCAGCCACAGTCCGAACAGTTCATCTGTTCCGGTGAATGCTTTCGTGGATTGAGAAATTGTTTCATCAGCCATGTTATATACGGGGATTTGCGTGTATGAGGCGGCGCAGGAACAGAAACGGCAGTTGCCGGGACAAGGATGGCACCGGAGGCCGATCTGAGCGAAAATTACCCCCGTATTATCCGTGCGCTCTCTTACAATTGCTGAAGCTAACCCTCGCATAGCGGAAGCCTCCGGAGAAGCGTCTTCCAGTTTCAGGAGTTGAATGCACTCGTCTTTGTTAAGCAGATCTCTTGCATAGGCTTTTTCGAATATTCTGACGATCGCTTTATTCATATGCCACCTCGAAAAGATACTATAGGAAAAGACTATAATATTTATCGAAATAGTTCTACATAAACGTTACATTAAAAACGCTTCCGCAAGTTAACTTTCGAGGGATTAAGTTAATGAATCCCGGCAGACGCAGTACGGAAATACGTGAAAAGAAGCGGCAATCCTCAGTCTCGCTGCGCTCGCCGGCTCATTTGAAAAGGAGCCAAGGGAAACGAGAGGGCAACAGGGAGCGAATAGCGAGCAATGCTCGCCGCTACGGGCTAATCCGACATGTCAGCACCAAACATCGTTAAATGCGGGAATTCACGGCGCGGAGGACGGGAGAAACGGCGGGAAAACACGGTTTCCCCTACAGGACGGGGGAGCCAAGGGATGCGGAGCAGCGGCGGGCGGGCCGGGCGGGCATAGTTAAGATATTTCGAAATAACGGATTTATTTTTTGCTGTGGGGGTGTATAATAGAAATAATCAGCATTCTCTACAAAAGGTGGGCGAAAATGTGTATCATTTCACAAATATAGTATTGGATATTTTCGCAGTCATTTTAATGCTGATCTTTTTATTTAACAATATTAAGAGAAAAGATTACAGAACGGTGGACCAACGAATATATAACGCATTGGTCGTTACAATAGTCGTTGTATCTTTAATTGATATTCTCGCCTGGTTCGTTGACGGTAAAACTTTCATTTTCGCGT
>JAAZCB010000990.1 GCA_012513545.1 Clostridiaceae bacterium | reverse complement strand
GTTATTACTCGGATATATAATATTATTTATGAGCTTGTAGATGAAGTTGATGATGTTTTATCCGGTATGATAGAGATTGAAAAAGAGGAGACAATAACAGGGAAGTTAGAAGTGAGACAGGTGTTTGTTCTTTCAGATAATAATATTGTGTCTGGCTGTATGGTTAGAGAAGGGATATGTTCACGAGGACAAAAGTGTTATGTAGAAAGAGGCGGAGAAAGGATTTTCGAAGGTAAGGTGTCTTCACTTCGTGTTTTAAAGGATGAGGTAAATAAAGTAAAAAAAGGGCAAGAGTGCGGCATAATAATTGCTCCTAAATTTGAGATAGAAACTGGCGATAGTATAATTTGTTATAGGATTGAAAAGTAAAATAAGTTATAGTATACTCCAGACAAGTTATAAGCCCCATAGTAGGGGCTTTTTATGTTTTTTAATAACACATTAAGATGAATGAAAGACTTCAAGAATTACGAAAAAGATTGTTGTTACATAAAGACATCTTAATTGTAGTCTCAAATAACGCTAATAATGACAGCCTCCTTGCTGCTTCAGCATTATTCTGTACGCTTAATCAGATCGCTAGTGATGGTCCTGTCTTTAATACGGTTGATTGTCTTGTGCTCGGTAATTTATCTGAAATGCAGGAGGAACTCATCGGCAAGACTACTGTACAAAGGTTTATCCACGAGCTGCAACCTAAACATTATGTTGTAAAAATTCCCAAAGATGGAAGAATCAGTAAGGTTAAGTGGAAGGAAGAAAATGAATACTTTAATTTGTTTTTGACTCCATCTTTTGGAGAATTATCGATTGATAACATTCTTTTTGAACAAACAGGATTAAATTATAAATTTATTATTCTCATAGGGTTTGATGATATGTCAAAATTGGGTGAAATTTATTCAAATAATGAAAAATATTTCGAGAACATACCAAAAGCAATAATAGGAGGAAAAAATAACTTTTCTAAAGAAAACATCATATCTATAGCAGAATCTGTGCCTGTATCTGAAATCGTGTATGATTTCCTTAAAAATCTTAAGGTCAACTTGAGTAAGGATACTGCTCAATTTTTAATGAATGGATTTGTCGAGAGTTTGGATGGATTTATTACAAATATTCAAGGCAAGTCAACTTTAAATAAAATGGCGGAATTGATTGATCTAGGCGCAGAAATAATTAGTTTAGATACAGCAATTGGTCATAAGTCTTCTTATACACAACTTCAGCTTAAGCAAGGGATTTATGCAAATATAAAACAAGACTCTTCAGGAATATTGTGGTCGGTTATAGACAATTCTGAATTGAAGAGTTTGCAAATCGAGGATGAGGAAATTAACGTGAGCGATAAAATACCATTTAATTCTTATAAGGGATATGGTACGGCTTTTATTTTGTACGAATTTAGTGATGGTACTGTATGGGGAAAGATTGAAACGGAGGATTTGGATTTGCCCAAATTGCTTAACGGCTATGAATCTCAAGTATGTCATGATGGTCTTGTTATTAAAACGGAT
>JAAZCB010000989.1 GCA_012513545.1 Clostridiaceae bacterium | reverse complement strand
TAATCGAGCCTGAGGCTGACACAATCTCACAAAATAACAGTATGTCTGCCTTCAGCTATATTGAAGATATAGCAAGGATTCTCGTTATTCAGGATGAAACGGAAGGAGCCTCCGAACTTTCCAGAATACTTGAGGGTGAAGCAGTATTAACCGTAGGTAAACCTGAAAATTTACCGATTGATATAGGAGAGCTTCAAAAGTATGATGGATATATCGTTTCCAATGTTTCGGCAGAAAGGTTTGATGACAGATTTCTGGATAATCTTGAAATAAGCATAAAGCATTCGGGTAAAGGCCTTTTAGTTACGGGAGGAGACAACAGCTACGCTCCCGGTGGATATTATAAAACTGTTCTGGAAAAAGTTTTGCCGGTTAATATGGATGTAAAATCAAAAGAGGAAGATCCCAATTTAGGGTTAGTGCTTGTTATTGACAAGTCCGGAAGTATGTCCTCGGGACAGTATGGTCTTGCAAAGATAGAACTTGCAAAAGAGGCTGCAATACGCGCTACAGAAGTACTTGAAAAGGATGATATGATAGGAGTAATTGGCTTTGACAGTGCGGCAAAGTGGGTAGTGCAGACACAGAAGCTGGATAACCTGAAAGACATTCAGGATGCCATAGGAACTATAAGGGCAGATGGAGGAACCCAGATATTAGGACCTTTACAGGAGGCTTATGAATCCCTAAGCAGTGTTGATACCAAGCTCAAACACATAATCCTTTTGACAGACGGACAGGCTGAAAGAACCGGCTATGAACCGCTGATTGCAAAAATGAACAGCGAGGGTATAACGCTTTCAACCGTTGCTGTAGGAGAAGGAGCGGATATTCTGCTCCTGAAGGCGTTGGCAAATGGCGGGAAAGGCAGGTTTTATGCTACTGATGAGTTTACTGATATTCCGAAAATATTTGCAAAGGAAACCTTTCTGGCAGGAAAGAAATATCTGAATAACAAGACATTTACACCCAAATTAAGCAGTTATTCTCCCATACTTAATGAAATTAAAGCAGTACCGCAGCTTGATGGCTATGTAAGTACAGTATCTAAGAATACTGCAAGGGTCATTTTCAGCAGTGATGAGAACGACCCGGTCCTTGCCGTATGGCAGTATGGTCTTGGGCGAACTGCGGCATGGACCTCCGATGCGAAAGGTATGTGGACAAGCAAATGGATGACATGGGATCAGTCACCGAGATTCTGGAAGAACCTTGTGTCATGGCTTTTACAAAAGAAGGTTAAGGATGATTATAGCGTCAGAGGAGAGATAGTATCCGGAAAAGGAGTCTTTGAGCTTAAGCTGCCGTCGGATGAGATTCTCAAGGATGAAAAATTGGAAGCTGTATTTGTAGGACCTTCCGGCAAGGAAGAAATAACGACGCTTAATCCTGTTTCTCCCGGGGTTTACATGGGAAATTTTTCAGGAGACGAAACAGGAGTATACCTAACAAATGTTAGTATAATTAGCAATGAAGATACAATTAAGACAATAAGTTCAGGATTTATTATTCCTTTTTCTCCCGAATATGATATAATGAAGCAAAATGGAGAAGATTTTCTTAAACAGCTTGCGAATGAAAGCGGAGGAAGAATAATAAAGAATGCTGCTGAGGTTTTTTCAGGCAAACTTGCGCCCTCTTTAAGCATAAATGATATGACAGGACTTATGCTTATACTGTTAATTTTTCTTCTGATGCTTGATATAGCAATACGCAGGCTCAATATTCCATTTGAAAAAATTGATGAAATTTTTTACAGGGTAGGTGATATTGGAGGAAGAATTAACAGCAAGGTGGCAAAGCCGGTTATAGGCAAACTTACAAGTAGAAGAGTGAGAAACAGAGAAGTTATTGAAGTGCAGGACGACAGGAAGTATGGCTTGAAGAAAGGAACAGACAAAAAAAGAGACGATATAAAAGAAGGTAAGCAAAGTGCAACAGTGAAAGGCTCAGGCGGCCAGGAAGCCGAAAGCCATATTTCCAGGATACTTGAGAAAAAAAGAAAGCGGGGTCTTTGAGGAGGTGTAATATGAGGTATGTTATCAGACAAAAGATTTTTTCTATCAGGGACAGGTTTTTCATTAATGATGAAATGGAAAACGATTTATATATTGTTAACAGCCAGTTATCTTCTTTTGGTAAAAAGCTCAGGATATTCGACCTTCAAGACAATGAACTGTGCCGTATTGAACAACAGCTGCTAAGAATTATGCCGGAATATTGTATAAACATTTCAGGTGGACTTGTTGCAAAAGTTAAAAAGAAATTTTCATTTTTAAGAAACGATTTCAACATAATCAGCAACAACGGAGAATACAGCGTAAGCGGTGATTTTTTATCCTATGAGTTTGATATACGAAAAAACAATTATATGATTGGTCATGTTTCAAAGAAATTTTTTTCCATTGCAGATACGTATGGAGTTGAAATTGATGAAAAAGAGGATCAGCTTTTTGTTATTGCTTTGGCAATTGTTATAGATATGGTCTGCCATAACGGTAAAAACAGCTGATACGATAGATATAATTATGAAAATGACACAAGAAAAGAAGATTTGGGTGCATTTAATTATCGTGAACCATATTATGGAAAGAACATTGCATAAAGGCTTTAGAGAATGTTAACGAAGCGAAGGATAAGTCGAATCACTGTTTGAGCGAAGCGAGTTTGATTCGACCCGT
>JAAZCB010000988.1 GCA_012513545.1 Clostridiaceae bacterium | reverse complement strand
GAAAATCCCGTATTGGTGGGTCAATCCATGGGAGGTTATTTGGGACAGGTTTATGCGCAGCTTTTCCCGGAAAAACTGAAAGGTCTTGTCACAATAGACTCACCTCCTCTTCAAAGAAAGTATTACACAGGGATAGAACTATGGTTATTAAAAAGAATGGAACCGGTTTATAGATTGTATCCATGGAAGGCTCTGCTAAAAGCGGGAACAGAGGGCGTGTCAACAACTGAGTATGGGCGAAAACTAATGCTTGATATGATGATAACCTATGATGGTGATCAAAAAAGATATGCCCGGCTTGCAGGCCATGGATTTAAAATTTTGGCGGAAGCAGTTGGGAGTAACTTAGCCTTCGAAGTAAAGTGTCCTCATTTGGTTATATGCGGTAAAGAGGATCGTGCGGGTTCCTGTATAAAATATTTGAAAGCGTATGAAAAAGTCACAGGAACCCCGGTTCAGTGGATTGATAACGCGGGACATAATTCAAATACAGACCAACCGGAAATAATTAATAGCTTGATTGACGATTTTTTGGATGGAATTTCGTAAAACAAATTAGAATTTGAGTTAGTCTCTTTATGGATATGGCAGGTGTATTATAGGAAAGACAAAAACACTGACAAAAGCAATATATGTTTTACTTTTGGTTGTTGTCATCTTGCTGGTTTCTGAACCCTATACGCACTTGTTTCACCGGCTGGCAGACAACCTGCTGTACAACAATTATCATCACTATCTCCCGTGTTCCAATCTTCCTGACTTAGTCGAAGTGGAAAATGTGGTTGCCGAACACAGCGAAATGGTTGAAAAAATCAAAAATGTTAACCCGGATAATGTTGAATTCATCATTGATTCCTGGACCTGTCCAGGTAAGGCAAGTATTACCATTTCCTATGCTTCCAGAGATCAGAGATCCAAAATTGACGAGATCCTGCCAGATAAAACCTTCTTTGGAATACCTGTTTCATTCATTAATTGGTAAACATTGATCAAACAGGAAAACAATTATCTCCAGTCTATCGCACCATAAGCCATCACTCCCTGGTAGCCAACGAGTGCCAGACACCGAGAAGGTTGATTTCAAGGGAAGGATGTCATAATAATGCTAACGGCGTGAAACGCAGTAACGAATAGGGTTTCAAAGCTTCCTCAAAAAAAACGTTAAAAGAGGTACGTTAGATTGAATGTAAAAAAATTTGTAAAGTATTATGTTATAAAATACCGCAAGGAAGAGTTTCTTTGTGGAAGCATCCTGGTAATAATAATTTGCCTATCATTAATTACCCCTAAATTAGTTCAATATTTCATAGACAAAGTATTACCGGCGAAAAAAATAGAGGGTGTAATTCTTTTCGCCGCAGCCTATATTGGAGTGTATTTGCTAATAGCCTTATTGTCTATATTATCAAAACGTATTATTACATCTATAGAAAATAAGATTATGACAGAAGTTAGAGAAAAAATGTATTCAAATTTACTCTATCAACCATTGGGATATTATAGAGAAAACAAGAT
>JAAZCB010000987.1 GCA_012513545.1 Clostridiaceae bacterium | reverse complement strand
TGGAAATATGCTTATTGAAAAAAATGACAGCGATATTCTTTTTGACTATCTTAGTGGCAAGATTTCTGATTTACCGTTAAACAGTAGCCGTATTGCTGCGGATGTCGATAGGAATAAAGTACTAAATTTTATAGATGTTAGTATCATATTTGCAACTACAAAGTATGATGCTAAGGAACGTCCAGATATAATTGGCAATATTAATTTGGCCCCAGGTTTGAGCGATACTGATACGTTAGCATATGTTAGTATCGGTTCTGCATATGGTCTTAGCGGCGATACAGTAAATGTAAGTATTGAGTTTGAAAAAGTACCTGCTGTTGGAGTTGCTATCTTTGGATTTTGTCTAAAATATGATAGTGATGTTATGGAATTTGTAAGCAGGTCCGAATATAACGATATAGAAGTTGATGTTGATGAGCTTGGTAATATTAGAGTTATAAAGAATTCAGGGGAAATTATTTTAAAGGATAAAGTCAAGATTGCTGAACTGGAGTTTAAGATAAAGAAAAATGCAAAGCCGGGAAGTTATGAAATTGAAGCAATTTCTTACGGAATGGGTTCAGTGCAAAAGGATAAAGTAGTAAAAATTAATGATATATATTATAAGGGGAAAGTTATAGTTTCATCAAGCGCAATAACTTCCGATGTTGTAAGAGATGACAAAACGACACCGTCAGACTCAGCACCGGAGGCAGAGCCAAAATCAACACCGGAACCGGCACCAAAATCTACACAGGAAGCAGCATCAAAATCTACACCGGAAGCAGAGCCAAAATCAACACCAGAAGCAGCATTAAAATCAACACCGGAAGCAGAACAAAAATCAACACCAAAACCAACAACTGAATCAACACCGACGCCAACCAGCCCACCGACATCTTTGACGCCGACAGCTACTTCTCCTCAAGAAATAATTGAACCGTATACTCCGATACCAGGAATCAGTTTCACTGATATAACAGGTCATTGGGCAAAGGATAATCTCATCAGGCTAAAACAAAAAGGACTGATTAGCGGATATGAAGAAGGCACTATTAGGCCTGATAAGACGATAACTCGTAATGAGACTGCAATAGTTTTGGTTAAACTTATGGGGATAGAACCACCAATAACAAGCCCTAATATTCGCTTTAACGATAAGGCTGCCATACCTGAGTGGGTAAAGCCTTCTTTAGGCGTTGTAATAAATTATGGTTTAATGGATGGGTTTGAAGATAACACGTTCCGGGGCAATGAAAACCTTACAAGGGCACAAGCAGCCGTAGTCCTTATTAAAATATTAAATCAGTTAGAAGGAAGGCCGGATGAGGATGTATCAAGGGATTTAATATATGACAAGATTGGCACATATAAAGATTTCAGCGAAAATTATTGGGCAAATATGTATTTGTATAATGCAATAAATTATGGGCTAATGACAGGCTATGGGGATAAAACGTTAAAACCTAATAATAACGTAACCCGCGCTGAATTTTTTACTATGTGTTCTAAACTGCTGGATTTATTTGAGGAGTAAAATTATTTGCGATCCAAAAAAACACCGCTAAATCAATAAGCATTTGGAGTTGATTATTTGTAGATATAGAAGTCCCGTATCAGGAAGGAACCGCGGTCAACTCCATTCTCTCGAAGTCCAATAAATACTTCTATTGCGGTGATTTTACTTATATCTATATTTTCTATGACCTTTTCAATCCAAATACCGTCTTTTGAAATATATTCCGTGCTTCCGATAGAATATGATTTAACGATACTATTATAATGTACTTTTATTATTACGGTATCTTCTATACTTGATTGAGAAATGCATTTGAATCTGAATCCAAGCTTGGTATAGCCAGCGCCGGACAAACTCTTGAAAACCTCCGGCTCTGTTATTAAAGAGATACAGTCTCCGCTATTTCCTCTTATATCATAATCTATTCTAAGGGCTTTAAAATCTTCATCATTATTGATATTGACAATACTGTTCTCATCTGCTGTAATTCTCCAATTATTGCAGTCCGTCACTTCTTTTATTTCCAAAGGCATTGGCTTGGATGTAGGTATAAGGTCATAAACATTATGTTCAGTTGGCTTTGGAGTACTTATTTGTGATGATGAAGCAGGTATTAATGTGTCATTCGATATTTTAGCTGAATTTACAGGTTCATATGATGTTGGCGATAGAGCATTATTTTGTTCAGTCGGTTTTGGAGTATCAGTTATTGTAATAGGAGGAGTTATCAATGAACTATTTGGATTTTCAAGTGAAGCAGATGGTATAGGAGTTATTTCTACTGGGGCATGTAATGCCTGTGGATTTTGAGTTATAATATAATCCGAATTACCAAATAGAGGTCTTAAAAATTTTGCTATACAAAAAGTGATCGCAAAAATGACTGCAAAAGTAATAAGTAATTTGGTTTTTGAGTTTACTCCAAGAAGTCTATGGGGTATTGTATGGTTTTTGGGGGAATCAGGAACTGAGGGTAGTTCCCCGGCGGTTAACAAAGAAATATCTGCATTTTTTAGAACAAATCCACCAATACCTTTATAATGGAAGTCGTTGATAGCACACTCATCTTCGCAAAATTCAAATACATTTGAGGTGATATCTCTTGGTTCTCCAATAATATTAAAACTCAATCTAAAAAGTGTGGTATTCTTCTTTGATACATGTATAGAATCATTTTTGATAATTAAATTTAGATTTAGTTTATTTGTGTTATTGTCCTTAGATGCGGTTTCTACATGTTTACCGCTTTCGATTAATTCTGTCTCAAATGTTTTATCAAATCTTAATTTTGATACATCATACTTAAAAACTAGATTGAAGCTGGTAAGCTCAATTAATGGTTCATTATCTAATATGATATCAAAAAACAAGCTTTCGTTAGTTCTCACAGGATTTACTTTCAAACAGGTATGGGGAAATATACCTATTACGCAAAAAGCCTGCTTAAGACTTGAAACATGCTTTATGGATATGCCGCTATTGTTTATGGCTGTGCTTAATTCAATATCTGATTCCTGCAAATATAAAAACTCTTCATAATTTTCACTCGGATATAGCATTATGTTGGCATCTTCTTTAATTGCTGCCAATATCTTGTGTTTTAGGTGTTTAATTTTGGTAATATTTCCGTGGTTGTCCACTACACCTGTGGCTGCAATCCTTTCCGGCATTGGGAAAAGAGTGTTAATTATATCATGCTTCTTAAGAGCTGCTGCGAAAGCTATGGCATAAGCTAAACCAGCGCTACTACCATCAACCTGTTGCTTAAAGTCCTTTGGAGTAACAGAAATGGGAGAATTTTGGACATGTTTTCCTATCTCAGCGGAAAATATTAATTCATAAGCACATTCTATACCTGTTTTTGCAGATTCTCTAACCTTTGGAGAGTGAAAACTTTGCATGTATAATTCCAATAGTTTATTGGAAGCAGTGTTTAAAAAATGTATTATTACCAATTCAGATGATTTATTATCAAATAGAGCATATACGTGCATTTTATCCCCCACACAGATGTATTGAACAATTCTTATACAATACTTATTAATATGTTTTTCAGGTTTATATTGCAATCCACCTCAAAGCAGACCTGCTGTTCATCAGTAATTGATTGGACGCCTACTAAAGCATGGCTTGAATTATCTATTAAATCTACTTTTAATGATCCATGCATATTTTCATCTAAAATTTTAACAACAAGCAGTGCTTTGTTGCTTTCATCTAGATACGGGATAAGCTTAATATTGTATTTTCCGTCTTTTGATTTCATTTCTGAAGTAGCATTATTGTCATAGCCTTCAGCAACAGCAACATAAACAGTATCTGCATTTGAGTTTTTGTAAAACTCTTTTTGTACAGTGGACGATAGAGTAATTTGCTTGATAAATTCTCCATAATAGTCAGAATTTATTAAACACTTATTGCAATGTGCAAAATGTTCTTCAACTTCTGAGAGCTTATCTTTGTCAAGTTTCATACTGTAGTATTTTCTGATTATGTCGGGTGACGGACATATTTCATTTATTGTATTCATTTATAACTCGCCTCTCCTTCCGGCTCAAGGTAATAATTTTGTTTTTTCAGAAAATGAACTGTTTTCTTTATAAAGCTTTTTCTAACTCTTTCACACCATACTGAAATTATATGAGCCCTTCTTTGAGGCTCTTTTGCACCAAAGTAGTTTTCCAGCTTTGTTGACTCCATTCTTTCATTTAAAATATTCATGGTAATATTTAAAAAATTTTCATTATCATTTCCGTATTGTTGTATGCAATCGTTCAAAGTTAAATTTAATGATTTTTTTATCGGCAGGAACATGTAATCAATAAATAACTGATGTATTTCTGATTCTTTGGCGTATTCATTTTTAAATAAATCAAATATTTCGCCTAACTTCAAAGAGCTAAGCTCGTGAGCTATTCTAATGGCTGACCAATCTTTTAAAAAATTCTTAAAACAATAGCACAGTACTCTATTCGGATATCCTGTTTCAGAAACTAAAGTCCTAAGTGGAAGTGTAGAAAAATTCAAATTAAAAAATAGCTGTTCGGGAAAGTATGCTTTATAATGATTAAATTCTGCTTTTTTATAAAATGGACTGAAGCTATATATAAGCTCAGTATATAGCTTGTAGAATATTTTGTACCTATTTTTCAACTCATCTAATAAAAAAATGTGAGCTTGATATCGTATCCATAGATCTAAGTTACCAGGAGGGAAATCCGGTATCACAAAAGAACACTTACTGAATTTAGCATACAACGATTCTGCATTTAAATCTTCCAAACAATATATTCTTGCATTAAAATAACCTATAATATTGTTCCTATACTGGGGAAAATCAGTTATTTTTTTCAGAATCAATGTTAAGTCCGCCCCTTTAAGTTAGTAATATAGTAAATATTCTACTTAATTATATATCACAATTCAAAATTAATAACAAGATATAACGATATGACTATATTTATTGAAGTGGGCTGGCTTCATGAACATTCTAATTAAAGATAAATATTATATCTC
>JAAZCB010000986.1 GCA_012513545.1 Clostridiaceae bacterium | reverse complement strand
ATTATTATATAACGTCTTATGAAGCTCACCATGTTGAGCTACGAGAAAATCAATCACCGGTAACTGCTTATACAGAAATGGTATCTCCATATTCATACCGTGCTATATATGATTGGATTGAAATACCTTGTGGAAAGTGTATTGGATGCCGTCTTGCTTACTCTCGCATGTGGGCAGATAGGTGTCTTGCTGAAGCAACACTTCATGAATCTTCGTATTTCTGTACATTTACATATAATGATGATAATTTACCTATCAATGAATATATAGATAACGAAGGAACGTATAGACATTCTATGACACTTAATAAACGTGATTTTCAACTATTTATGAAAAGGTTGAGAAAAAATTATAAATATGATAATAAAATACGGTACTTTATGGCCGGTGAATATGGATCAACAACAGCACGACCACATTATCATGCTATAATATTCGGCCTTAAACTTGATGATTTGGAATTATGTAGAAAAACGCCATTAGGATTTAACCTTTATATGTCCCAGTTCATTAGTGATATATGGCAACAAGGTTATGTTATTATTGCAGAGGTTACTTGGGAAACATGTGCTTATACTGCACGTTATATTATGAAAAAACAAACCGGCTCTGCAGCTACATTCTATAAAGAATATAATATAGTGCCAGAGTTTACACTTATGTCAAGAAGGCCAGGTATTGCTAAAGAATTCTATGATAAGAATAAACATAAATTACTTTATGAGCGTGGAGTAGATATATCAACACCAAAAGGTGGACGTAAAATTAGGTCAACAAAATACTTTGACAAATTTTTAGATATGGAGTATCCTGTAGAAAGAGAGATTCTAAAAGAATCAACTAAAAAACACATGGAGGTGATAAAACAAAAAAAATTGTTAAAAACCGATTTATCTTATTTAGAAATGCTTGAGGTATCTGAGGATATCAAGAAAAAGCGTATTGCGGGATTACCCAGAAAGGAGATATGATGAGTAATGCATCTTATTTTAGAAGGACAGCAAAACATACACGAAAAATAAACATTTCACCAATAGTGCCCCGTGGAGGTATAAAACTATGAAACTTGTAATGTGTGCAATATATGATAAACTTACCGGTTATATGATACCATCTTTTCAGCAAAACGAAGAACAGGCGATTAGAGCATTTGCTCACGATATAAATTCTAATGAAATGTCTTTGATAAATGCTAATCCAGAAGATTTCAATTTACAAAAAGTAGGTACTTATGACACAGAAACAGGATTAGTTGAGGCGTGTCCTATAACTATAATTGCTGACGCCGGTCAATTCATAAGATAGGAGGTTGAAATGTTTGCGACAAAGTACGATAAAAGGGACAATAAAAAAACAGAACCCGGATCTAGGTACGCCCCCGTATTTTCCCTTGCGTCCAAAGAAGCCGGAAATATTGAGCTTGAAATAACTGGAGAAAAAGATATATATGCTGAGATCCAATCACATAAAGATTCTGTGTCTATAAAAACAATAATGGCACGTTATGAGCTTGGAGAGGTTGATTTACTAAATAAAAAGAATGGAGTATTCATTGATTTGAGCGATATGCCGACAAACTTTGCTGATATAATGAAAACTGTAATAACAGCAGAAAACAATTTTAACGAACTTCCTCTAAGTGTGCGTAAAGAGTATAATTTTTCTCCAGCAGAATATATAGCAGATATTGGTTCAGAAAAGTGGCTTAAAATACTTGGAATAAAAGATAATAAAGAAGCGAAAACTATAGGTGAATCACATACGGAGGAAAAATCAACGGAGGAAAAATCAGATGAATAGGAACACTAAATCCTTTGATAATAATATTGTATCGCTTAATATTAACCGATCTACATTTAATCGTAATGCTAGTATTAAAACTTCATTTAACATAGGAGATATTGTACCATTTTATGTGGACGAAGTGCTACCTGGTGATACATTTAATATAACGACCTCTAAAGTCGCAAGGCTTCAGACGCTACTTGCACCCATAATGGATAATATTTATCTTGATACGTATTATTTCTTTGTACCTAATCGTATTGTATGGGAGCATTGGAAAAATTTTAATGGCGAAAATACAGCTTCGGCGTGGATACCGCAAACTGAATATGAAGTACCGCAGATTACTGCACCGCTCGCTATTCCGGCTGATGGTGATGATCCTGGTCATCCTGGTGGTTGGGATGTTGGTACAATTGCGGATTAT
>JAAZCB010000985.1 GCA_012513545.1 Clostridiaceae bacterium | reverse complement strand
TTGAAGATGAAGGCATAATATTTGAGAAAGACGGGAAAATAAATTTAAGTATTTTTAAGTGGGAGTCTAATGATTCCATTAATTTTAAATAAATATAAATACCGGATTGACAAGCAATCAAAAAATGTGATACTATATTATAGATTTAGTAAAAGCATGGAAATATGCAAGCTAAGTTAAAGTATCTAGTTCAGGAGGAGTGCAGGATGGAAAGAGGAAGAGTTAAATGGTTTAATGCTGAAAAAGGTTTTGGCTTTATTGAAAGGGAAGGCGGAAATGATGTATTCGTACATTTTTCTGCAATAAACATGGATGGCTACAAGACATTGGAAGAGGGCGCGGAAGTTCAGTTTGAAGTAGTTGAAGGTGCTAAAGGACCTCAAGCTTCAAATGTGACAAAGGCCTAATCTAGTCTTAATTAAAATTAACATAAAAATGGCCGATCTTGCCCCGGTATCGCGATACCGGGGTTTTCAATTTCTGAAGTATTTTAGGAAAACCTTTGAAGTCCATATGATTTATGGTTATAGATATTTTTAAGGAGATGAAAGTCTTAATGAAAGATTATATTGTAAGGGCTACCGCGGAAGGAAGTACAGTACGGGCGGTAGCAGCGGTAACAACAAATCTGGTTAGAGAAGCACAAACTATTCACAATTTATCTCCCGTTGCTTCAGCAGCTTTAGGCAGGACAATGACCGCGGCAGCTTTAATGTCGACATTTCTTAAAGGTTCAAAGGATACTATTACAATACAGGTTAAAGGTGACGGTCCCCTAGGTGGAATAGTAGTAATTTCCGATTCCGACTCGAATATTAGAGGATATGTTAATAATCCACAGATTTACCTGCCACTCAATGAGATTGGCAAATTGGATGTTGCAACTGCTGTGGGAAGAAACGGCTACCTTAATGTTATTAAGGATTTAGGGCTTAAAGAACCGTATATAGGATATGTGGACTTATTATCCGGAGAAATAGGCGAAGATATAGCATATTATTATGCCTATTCGGAACAAATTCCATCAGTTGTGGCTCTTGGGGTTTTAGTAGATAAGAATGAGACGATTTTAAATTCAGGTGGTTTTTTAATACAGCTTATGCCTGGAGCAGGTGAAGATGTTGTAAGTAAAATTGAGGAAAAGACAGCTGCTTTGCAGCCTATAACAACACTTTTGAGGAATGGAAAAACACCCGAAGATATTCTGGGTATGATATTTGATGAAAAGAGTCTTAAACTAGGAGAAAAAACTGAATGCCAATACCAATGCAACTGTTCAAGAGAGAGAATGGAGAGAAATATTATGAGCCTTGGCAGATCAGAAATAAAGAGTATGGCTGACGAGATGCATGGTGCCCAAACCCAGTGCCACTTTTGCAACATGAAGTACCAGTTTTCAGAAGACGATCTTTTGTCAATGCTAAGAGATGAGTAAGTATAAATACCATATTTTTTTATAAAATGTTATTATGGATTTTATATAATTAAGAGTATTAGTGAGGATACTGAAGATTATTTAAGACAGAAAATAATAAATTAAAAAGAAACGTGTATTTGGTTTTGACTTTATAATTATTTTTTTGTATACTATCAATTGTCGCTTTACTAAAACGACATCACGTGTGGGCGCTTAGCTCAGCTGGGGGAGCACCTGCCTTACAAGCAGGGGGTCATAGGTTCGAGCCCTATAGTGCCCACCACATGTGGCCCGGTAGTTCAGTTGGTTAGAATGCCAGCCTGTCACGCTGGAGGTCGAGGGTTCGAGCCCCTTCC
>JAAZCB010000984.1 GCA_012513545.1 Clostridiaceae bacterium | reverse complement strand
ATCCGATATTCGTCAGGTAACGATCAAAAAGTGCATGTTCGATGGTTTTGGAATTATTGTTCCGATATATGGTTGTCATATTACCAGTTGAACCGGAAGTAATATTGGGTTTTCCTTTTCTATAATTTTTGGAGAACATATTATCTCCTTCTTTTCGAAGAATTTCTTTTGTCAATATCGGAAGCTTGTGCAGGTCATCTCGTGAAGTAATATCATTTGGGAAAAGATGGAGATCCTGAAATACCCTTCTGTAATAGGGTACATTTTCGTAACAATGAGTAATCAGCTTTGTGAGTTTTTGATTTTGATAACCTGCTATTTGTTGAGGATTTAAAAATTCAGTGCATTTAAATTCTCTTTGATATGAAAAATAATCCTTCTGACGAATTCTGTTTAGTTTTACAAAAAATGATTTATCCATAAAAATATCTGTTTTAAACAGCCAATTCTTGATAAATCTTGTTCAAATGATGTAAGTGTGTTTCAATACTATAATTGTCCCGCACAAATTCAGAAAAGCTTAGCTTATTCATTCTTTTAGTATTTATGTTTAAAAAAACATGTTCAAATTTATTAAATAAGTCTGCTTCATCCCCTGATTTATAAATTTCGGCATACTTCCCGTTTCTGGTTATTTCCATCATTACTTCATAATCATTTACAAATACCGGGATTTTCATATACATGGCCTCAACCAGGCAAATACCGAATGTGTCATGGGCTGTGGAATATATAAACGCATCCAAATCTCTCAGAATGCTGGGAACATCATGCCGAGAGCCTAAAAAATGAACCTGCTGACTTAGTTCATTTTGTTCACAAAATGTCACGCAGTTATTATATACATCTGGTTCTTGTGATGCTTTTTCACCGATAAATAAAAAATGAAAATTTTCGGAAGTACTTTTTAACAATCTAAGAAATTTACATATAGTCATGTGGTCTTTACCTGAGGTAAAATTCCCGACGGTACCAAGTAGTAAAGAATCATCCCTGATATTCAACTGTTTTCTCATATTCACTGATTTTGCCAAATCAAATTTCCGAAGAGATATTCCATTGTACAGAACAACCATCTTAGGACTTTGCTTCAAATTAAATTTGGCAAGGTAGAATTTCTTTTGTGCATGACTTACAAAACAGATTTTATCGGCATTCCTACAAATGAAACGTGTGGATAAGCCATTTATATCATTTGAATTCCAGTATCTTCCATGAAAAGAGATGACCAGCTTCGTTTTAAGTCCTGTTTTAGCAATGTAGCTTAATAGTGCATCCATTGCGGTGTGACAATGAATAATGGAAATATTTTGACTAACAATTAGTCTTCTTAATTTTATTACATATTTTAAAAAAAAGAATGTAGTAAAATTCAATTCGATAAGTGGAATCTGAGTTTCAATAAATGATTTATACAGAGTCCCTTTTTTGCGATGAATACCTATTAATTCTACATCTTCAGGATTTATACTGGAAAAAATATCTAATGCCAGGATCTCTATTCCCCCTGTATTGAGAGAACCTAACATATAAGCTACCTTCACTGATTTATTCCTTTTATTGTTAATGATATTCGTTTAATCGTACAATATAATTCCGGGCTTAAATTAATTATACAGGTATGTAACTTTTGTTTTAAAGTAAAGTTATATTGGTTTAACGGTAGTATTTTTTTGACTTGTAGTTTTGATATTATTTCATTTTTAATTCCCGGACAGTTTTGAACAATAGTTGAAAATATTCCGATGACAGCCAAAGTATTGATTCCGTCAATCCATTTCTGAACTTTTACGTCATTTATGTGATCTTTCCAATCTCTGATTCTTTCAATAACCTTAATACGGTCATTTATCAATTTAATGTAATTTTCATTAGATTGATTCATTGTTATGGATCCACTCCTTCTGATATAATTATATACATGTACGTCAATTGTACTCACCCTTT
>JAAZCB010000983.1 GCA_012513545.1 Clostridiaceae bacterium | reverse complement strand
GGAGGCAGCAATACAACTCCAGGAGGTGGAGGAAGTAATACAACCCCAGGCGACGGAGGAAATGATACAACTCCAGGCGGCGGAGGAAGTAATGCAGCTCCTGATGATACAGTCGAAGAGCCGGATGATATCGAAGTACCAGGTGATGTTGCAGTGCCAAAGGATATTTATGTAACAAAAAGTCTAGACACAATAATTGGCGCAGGATTATATTCTTATGTTCCATACCTGATTGAAAATGGCAAGTCAACACTAATAAAATGGTGCGGTATTGTTGGAAATACAGTGGTATTCAAAATTCCAGAGGATGGAATATACGAATATCGTGACAATAAGAAGGTATTCAATGACATATCCGGACACTGGGCAGAAAATACTATTACGGCAATCACCTCACGAGAAATTTTCTCCGGTTTAGGCGAAGCGAAATTTGACCCTAATGGTGGAATGACAAGAGCAATGTTCGCAACTGTATTGGCAAGGATTGACGAAGCAGATTTGTCGAAGTATAAAACCTCTGCATTTAAGGATGTGTCAATAAATGACTGGTATGGTGCAACAGTGGCTTGGGCTAATGATAAAGGCATTTTAAGCGGTTATGGTGATGGAGTGTTTGCCCCAAATGAATTCATAACTCGTGAGCAAATGGCGGTGATGTTAAATAACTACTTGAAGTATAAAGGAATTACCCTTCCTTCAAACGAAAGCATTACATCCTTTGCAGATATTGAGCAAGTGAGCGTTTGGGCGAAGGACTCAGTGACTGAAATGAAAAGAATGGGACTTATACAGGGCAGCGGTAATAACAACTACTTGCCAAAAGCTACTGCCAATAGAGCAAGTGTTGCACAGATATTTATGAATGTTATCAATGCTGTGGTAGTAAATAGCAACAAATAATTTTTACATCAAACGGTTTATACAGTAACTGAATGGTTTATTATCAGAAGCTTAAATATAAGCTGAAAACCGTAAATTATATAGGGTAATCTGGATTTATTGTTGAAAATCCAGATTACCCTATATTGTTGAAATTATGGTTTATAACTCTAAATATTTTCAATGTTAGTATAGAAAACAGCTGACTTATATGATACGATTGAAAAGTCAGTGCATATCCGGGTGTATTATTAATCAGCAGTAAGAAATGGGGTGTTATTTTGTGGAGGAGATTTTTGTATCTCGAAATTATAGCTTTCATTATACTTATAAGTGGGTGTGCTAAAATGCCTGAGAATAATGACGGGTCTTCCTATTCACCGCCAGAAACCATTAAGGATATTGCATATGATGTTAATAAAGAATATGAATATACCATTTATATTAAAGAAAATGAATCTTATGAACCTTACCTGGTCCTTGACAGTAAATACGACAAAGGGGTTCTTTTGTTGAAAAAGTATCTTGAAGGAGAGGATGTTTGCTTTAATCCCCATCAATCTCAAGGCTCACGAGGGGGATATTATCCTGAAAGCAATGTAGATGTGTATTTGAGCACAGATTTCTTATCAAGGTTTACAACTACATTTCAAAATAAAATTTTAGACACTACGATAAGTGTAACAACTATAGATGGAGTAGGGGCTGCCGGGAGAAAAAGGGAAACAGAAAGTATTCAACGAAAGATTTTTCTTTTGTCAGCTACAGAGTTAAACCTAAAGAGTATATTGGCATGTGTTGAAGGTAAACCACTCGCCTATTTCAAGGGAGGGAAAAATTATATAGCAACTAATAAAAATGGTGATGCAATGGCTTATTGGTTGCGAACAGCGTATCTTTGGTCTGACATTCAGGCCTGGTCAATTGGTATTACTGGTGGTGGTGCCGTAGGAGGCGATTTGGTTTCGACAACTCTTGCTGTCAGGCCAGCCTTTTGTATAGACGGAAGTACGGCTATAAAAGAAACGGATGGGATTATTGAGGGGAAAAAAGTTTATACACTCGATATACAATGAATTGTTGTTAATTAACATGATTCCTTGCATACCGGGATATAAGCTATTAAGGTGATATTTGCAGGATTGTAACAAAATAACTTTTAGCTGATATATTTAAGTATCAAAGTTTTTGGAGAAATAATTATAATTAAGGAGTGGATATTTATGATTAAAAGAGCGGAAGATATGCTTTGTGAAATAAAGGAACAAATGAGAGGCGGAAAAGGTTCTGTGGAAATAATGCATATATTCAATAAGGATGAACTTAAGGGTAAAGCCAGGTTGTGCGCCAGGATAACCCTGCAACCGGGTTCATCAATTGGTATGCACCAGCATGTTGACGAGGAAGAGATTTACTATATTATTAGAGGCAAAGGTATTGTAAATGATAATGAAACGATAAGGGAAGTAAGTGCCGGGGATTCAGTTCTTACAGGAGATGGAGCCTCACACTCGATTGAATGCACAGGGGACGAGCCGCTGCAAATGTTAGCTGTAATTCTGTTATATCAATAAGCAAAAATAGCTGCAGTTTATGCTGCAGCTATTTTTAAAAGCTTGTCAATTATAGTATCAATGTTGTTCATGTCAAATTCAGCAGATTCCAGGTCAGGAATTGTTGCTAAGAGATATGTAAGTTCGGATACGAGATGATCCTTTTTTCTGTTTAGTTCTTCATATTTACTAAACTCATCTCCTTTTTTCATTTCCTGGAGCGCTCTTACTGATAACTCCTGTTCCCAGTTAATTATCTTTTCACGGATAAACCTGTTTTCAACAGATAAATCAAGTATTTCGCTGTTCATTTTGTCTATTGTTTTCTTAAAGGCTTTTTTTCTGAAATAGAGTTTGATGGGGAAGGTTACTTTTCTTATTTCATTGGTGTCTTTTATGAATGAATACCACTCGTTTATTTTTGTAGTTACATTGATATTTAGCTGCTTCATTTTTTGTATATTGTTCTTATAGTTTTCAATGTCATTCTCAACTTCTACTCTTGATGATTTGAACAAGTTCTCATAGAAGGATTCCGAGCAGTTTTCGATATCCGACGAAAGTTCTTTCAGTTCTTCATAAATATCTTTCAGGTTATTTAACAAGCTGATAACAAATGTAGTTCTGCTTTTTATACTGGCATCACTCATTTTTTATACCTCCTGTTTGTTCTAGGAAATTTGAAGAAGCCCATCCTGTCTTACCGTCTAAAGTAATAATTTTGTGCCATTTCCCACTGGGGGTGTCTTCTGACTGACCGGCATAGGTTACCAGCGAGTTGTATGGCAGTACTGCTATCCGGGCCGAAGCTGCATTAGGCTCCTTGCGCAGATTGAGTCCTTTCTCAGCTAATACTTTATACTGAAGCTGTTGTGTTTGCTGCATCACAGGTTCAGTATCCAATATTTCTTCCTTTTGGGCAACATCCGACTGCTTGATGTTTATGAGTTCTTCAAATTCATCCCATACATATGAAAAAAATTCCCTTGATGTATTGTAAACCTTTTTTTGTTCTTCCATTAGATCGATTCCGGTAAAGCGGTACAGGATTACTTTACCTTGGGTAGTAAAGGCTAGAAAGCAATAAATTGCTATTAACATTGCAAAAAATACTTTTTTATTTCTTCTCACCAATCTTACAGGACTTAAGATCACATAGAAAAAATTAAAAACAGCGTTTCTAAAGACTTCCAACGGACTTTGTTTATCAGTAAAGGAACTGATCTCGTGGGAAGATTTGGTGTAAGAGTTTCTAAGCCTTTGTAGGTCAACATCTCCTGTATATCGATGTTTAAAACCGACGGTATCCACTTCAGGAGATGGGTGATCTGAGGGTAAGGCTTCAGAAATTCTTTGAGCTGTTTTATTCTTTCGGGCAGCGATAATTCCCGACAACATACTGATACAGAATTTGATTGCTCCTAGAGCTGCACCAAAACAAAATAAAACTACTGTTTTTATTAGCTTGAAAATCATGAAAGGCAGATTTATTAATACTCTTTTCAAGTCTTCAAGTATTTCTTGTGAATACTGGTGGAACCATTCCTTAACAGAAAAAGGAAGGTCGAAATCCATATCCTTGCTGCTGGTTAAATCATTACTTCCAAGCTGTAATTCAGAATTTACAATAGAAGTTGAGAAGTTGAATTTCAAGGACGGCAATGAATCCGTTATTGATACTTTGCATATATCAACGTATCTTTCCTTGCCGGAATACTTGTTGAGATACTTATTTGTAATGAACAGGTCGATGTTCCAGTGAAGGCTTATCAACCTGATTGTCCAGGCAGCCAATTCCTTGTTTTTTGTTGTTTCCAGCGGGTCATCAAGCAACTCCTTAAGAGCTATTATTGAGTCTTTTAACCTAAGATCGTTTATTCTTAATACAGCAAGTCTTCTTATAAATTCATCAGGGTTTTTTAAATAGGGCATCAATTCCTTGATACTGGCAAGTTTTTTTATTGTTTTTTCTGTATCCTTTTCAACCTTATACCATCCAGGATAACTGTCGAAAACAGTATTTACCGATTGCATTCTGTTCACACCCTTCTTTTCAGGTATCTGACAACTGATAAAATTAGAATTCTGAATAATTTCACCCGATGCTTTATAATAAAGAATTAGTAAAGTGATTTAACTGATAATTACTGTGAATATATGACTCCGAAAAAACTCTCCTAATATATATGATATCATGCTTTGACTTCAAATTATGTAGTTATTTGCTACTAACCTTGTGGTATAAGAGTTTTAGTTTTTTGGGGGTATATGGTTCTATATGACACTGGGTATATACCTATAATAATTAAGAGGATT
>JAAZCB010000982.1 GCA_012513545.1 Clostridiaceae bacterium | reverse complement strand
GAATTATGTTTGATAATTTTAGAAAAGTAGTGGAACTACTCGGAATATCGGGAATAGGCGGAAAGGTTTCAAGCGGAATGGGAAAATACACTTTAAAAGTGTGCAATTTGGACGAGGAAGGAGAAGAAAAACTCTTATATGATATGCTTGAAAATGAGAAGGCAAAAGTGCAAATGCTAATGGGTGCATATCATCCAAAGGAAGAAGAAATTGAGTTCCTTAAGCAGGAAGGATATACCTATATACTTGAAAATAGAGACGGATTCTGCACATCACCGCATTTTTGTTCTGCTAACGGTTCGCTGAAAAGAAAATCCTGCACAATGGTTGCAGAAGGCTCATGCTTTGCCAAAAGACTGGAAGGACAAATTCTTGACTTGTCTTATGGAAATTTTCATAAAGTATACAGGCTTGGCAAAACACTTTTTGTGGGGGTGAGTTTGTGAGTGGAAGACTGAAAAAATACATATTGGAGATTGAGACACACGGGCCTGTGCATATCGGTAACGGCGAAAAACACTCCCCGTATGAGTTCGTTTACCAGCCGGAAAGCAATAGGCTGGGAATGCTGAATGAGGGGAAATGGTTAAAATACCTTAAGAATAATAAGCTTTACGAAAAATATGAAAAAGATGCTTTGAGCAGAGATTTCAAAGTGTATAACTGGATGCGCAATAATTCAATAGAACCATGGAATATTGATGTTTACAGGTATGTGATAGATGGCGTTGAGCAGGACAAGGAAAAAGGCCTGAATGATGTCAGTTGTGTGGTCAAAAATTACAAGGGTGAACCATATATTCCCGGAAGCAGTATAAAGGGTGTGTTAAGAACAGCAATTCTTTGCTGCCATTTGTCAAACAACAAGGGAAAATACGAATATGATTGGAATCTAATCAGCAATTCGGTCAAAAATGGCAAAGAAAGAGATATAAAAAAATGCATTGAGAGCCTTGAAGAAAAATGTTTTGGGAATCTGCCCTGGAAGGATGAAGGCAAAAGACCCCAAAGACAACTGGTGGATGTTTTCAGGGCTGTCCTGGTGTCAGATACAACTTCTGTTCCTGCTGAGAGTATAACAGTGGTACAAAAGAATGATTGGGGTAAAAAATCTGTTGATAGCGGAAGAACCTTGCCCCTTTGGCGTGAAACAATAAAAAAGAACATCCGGTTGAGGTTTGACCTTACAATGGATTTTAACATGTTAAACTCTTGCGATATTGGTATTGCAAAAATAGAAGATGTTTTAGGAATGCTGAACTACTATTACGAAGATGTTTTGATGAAATTTGAAGCGTATTTTAAAGTCCAAGGTCTTGATGAAATATACAGCTCAAAAGATAAACCTCTAGTGTATCTTGGAGGAGGGGCAGGGTTCCATACGAAAAGTATTTTGTACTCTTTGGCACCAGATATGCAGAGTGCAAGCAGACTTGTGGCAGAACATCTGGACAGGGTGTTCAAAGGAAGGCATAAGCATGTGATAACAGACACTAATGTGTCACCGAGAACTATCAAGCTTGCAAAAACTCAACATGGACTGTCTAAAATGGGAATTTGCAGCATTAAGGTGGTGGATGAAGTTGCCTGTGTTAATTGAGGTTCCGCTGATTTTTCCCGATAATGCAGTTCCATCCTATAATATGGGTTCTATAATGCATGGCATGTTGATGGAAAAATTTACTTATCCGGAAAAGGAAAGTTTCCATTTGCAGGGTTTAAAGCCGTTCACGCAACATTTGACGGTGGATAGAAGTAAAAAGATTGTGTGGAGAATCTGTGGCCTTGTTGAAGAGGTTGAAGAGAGACTTAAGGAGCTAATAGCAGTTGATTTTAATAGTAAAAACTGGTATCTGGGTCATAAGGGGTACGAAATAAAATCTAGTGGGGATATAAAGATAATAGAGAAGTCCTATTCCCGGATTGCTGAAGAGTGTTTTGTAAAGAACGGTTTTAAAAGAAAATTCAGACTCAAAATCAGGACACCAATGGGGTTTAAGAAGGATGGGAGATATGTAACTTTTCCGTCTGCCGATTTGATCATAAAAAGTCTCTATTCAAAATGGGGAGCTTTTTCAAAAGGTCTTTGCCTTGATGACGAAGAGGTTTGTGAACAGCTTTGCACAAATACATATATATCTGGCTATAATTTAAAAAGTGCAAAGTATAATCTAGAGGGTACATCAGTAAGTTCCTTTATAGGTTCTCTGGAAATTGGACAGTCAGGTCCAGATGCATTAGCGAGGCTTGGTAGAATGCTGTTTGAATACTCAATTTATTGCGGTATAGGAATGAAAGCTACTTTAGGAATGGGAGGGGTAGAAATTGAAGAGTAAGAAGTCTGTTCTGTTTAGTCCTGTAGGTACAACCGACCCTATAAGATCACAAGCAGATGGAGCAATGCTTCATATTGTCAGACACCTGAGACCGGAAGCGGTATGGCTGTTTTTGACAAAAGAAATGGCAGAGTATCATGATAGAGATGACAGGTACAGAAAATCAATTTTAAGGGTAATGCCTGAATGTGAGATTGAAATTATAAAAACTGATATTGATAATCCTCAGGATTTTGATGCGTGCTATTTGAAGTTCCGGGAAGCAATTAAAGGAATGCGGGAAAAGTATAAGGATTATGAGTTGCTTGTCAATATAAGCTCAGGCACACCGCAAATGAAAAACCTTTTATCCTATGAGGCGGTTGCCGGAAACTATGGTGTTGTTGCTGTTCAGGTTAATTCACCTAACAAGAGTGCTAATGATAAAGAGGAACATCTGACTACTGATTTTGACATTGATCTTGCGTTTGAGACAAATCAGGATCATGCCAATCCAACTTTACGGCCAAGATTGGTAAGACCTGATTTTAAGGCAATTACTGCCTATAATATG
>JAAZCB010000981.1 GCA_012513545.1 Clostridiaceae bacterium | reverse complement strand
TGATATACAATAAATTCAGGAAGAAATCCATGTTGATTATTGCTCACAGATTGACTACTATTAAGAACTGTGATGAGATTATTGTTCTTGACAAGGGTGAGATTGTTGAGAAGGGAAGTCATGAGGAACTGCTGAAGTTGAAAGGAAGTTATTATCGTCTGTGGGAGATGCAGCAGGGAAATTTCGTTGTGAAAGATGAGAAGGAAGAGATAAATGAAGAAGTACCGGATTTAAATGAAAATGAGATGTGTTATTAGGATGTTACATTTAAATGTTAACATATATTATAGTACCTGGTCGCGAACTTGTGCTGAAAATATTAGTCTTAAGGAGGCAAATAATATGGAAATGTGTTATGATGGTGCATTGGTAATGCCAAGCAATTGTGTGGTAATGAATAGCGAAGAAATGGAGTATGTTGATGGTGGTTGGGGTATGAAAGAGGCAAAGGCAGCAGTATTGGCAGCCTTAGCTGGTGCTATCGGTTTTATTACAAAAAAAGCAGTATCGGCAACTATGGTTAAAGTAGTTATTGGTTTATGTGGTTCAGCAATAATAGCAACAGTTGATGCTGCAATTATTACAGCGTTTATAAATCCAGCACTTGCAGGAACCTGTGCTTTGGCTGCAGCAACTTCAATCCTTATAGTAGGGGCAAATTATGGTATTTGGTAACAAATATAGGTAATATAATGTCTTCTTGAAATTTGTAGCAATATTACAAAACGTCTTATAGCGATTTATGTTATAAGACGTTTTCAAGAAGATACTTTAATTTCTTGAAGTTTGTAATTAATCTTTTGAAATATATTATTGTTTGAAAAGTGGCTTTTTGAAATAGTTATGAAAAGAAGCATAAATTTTTTCAGTATAAAAAATTATGGAGCATCCACAAAAACATTATGTTTGGTAGTTTAACCATGATACGAGTGTTTGACAAATTGAAATATTGTGACATGATAATCGATGTGTGGGAACTAAGATTATTGAGAGGAGTGTAGGAAGCAGTGAATTCGGTTTTTTTTATATGTACATTTTTTCTAATGTTTTTTTTAAGCTTTTCAATCTCGAAAATATTATTATTTATTATTGATAAAAAGAGTAATGTTTTTACATTAGTATATGATTTAATCAAGAAGTCTGGTAAAGAAATGTTATTTAAAATTTTAGCATTTGCTACTATGCTAATTTTAGCAGGAGTAATTAGCTTATTTATTGGTGAAATAAATGCATATAACTTAGGAATACTGTCGGGGATACTAAATAGCATAATTGACATTATATTTTCTAGGAATAATTGATACTTAATCAATTGTATTTATTATAATAGTGTAGTGATAAAATTAGTTTTATAATAATTTATATATTGTTGAAAATCAGTTTGCGAAATTTATATTAGGTAATTGCGAAACCCCTTATAAAAGAGAACCATATTCACCAAGTAATGGTTAAGATTCAGATATAGGTTCAGCGATGTACATTGAAAAAAGAATAATGACAAACAAAAGATGAGATATGTGTCCATACTTGCATACGGAAATAAACCTGCATTATGAAAAACAGGAATATTACTAATGGAATCAATTTCCAAACTTACTACTGTGCTGATATAAGCGGTTTGAAGCTTCTTATGTATTTTTGTTGGGGTATAATATCAGCAAGAAGCACACTAACAAGCTGAGTAATGCCGCTAAATACAAATCAGCTTCGGCGTGAGTTGGTATCGAACCATATGCTGCTTTATACGGATCATAAGTATCATAAAGCCCTTTTGCGGCTTTCCATGCCTTCAACCTTTTAAATAAAGCATTGACGAACTTGGGATTATTGTCCTGAACATATGCCTCAATACCAGAGGTATCAAAGATAGTCATGGACGCAAGAGTGCTGTCTATGCCTTGACAGATTAGTTCGGTAAGGTCGACAAGGTTGCCAAACATAGTTTTAAGATCATCTTTAAAATCTTGTTTTAATCGTGTGAACTTTGATGCATTCGGGATTTTATCAAAACCGCAGAATTCGCTTAGAACACGTGAATATGCAAGAAATAAAATCAAAAGGCTATAGGTGTTGATGCTAAATATACGTTGATTAATAAGAGCAAGAATTAATGAGCTTAGTTAGTATTTACGGGGTCTTCCAGTATGATTCCAAAATGCATTTTAAAACTTAATGGGATAAGGGCATCAATATCAAGGTGTTCTTCCAACATAGAAATCTATTTGGGTTTGTCGTTAAAAAAAGATTCGAGTCAGTCTGCATAAATATTATTGAGCGTTAACTGTTTTGGTCTAATCATTAGCTTGCAGACCCTAACACTTATATTGTTATATTACTTTGTAACCACATTATACCGCTAAAAAGTGAGGAGTTGCATAGATATAAAACCTCAAAAACATAGAATTTTAGCGAATTATATGTCTATCAGTTGACTAAAATTTATATACTTGAAAGGAGAAACATGATATTTTTATCGGTGGCTTTTGCTTTATTTGCGATTTGTATCAATATATTAATTGAGGGAGAAAGAAATATAACATCTGGAATTGAAGAAAAAATCAATTGCAGAGAATTTATTAAAGATTTTCTTGGAGTTTGTGGGGATAGTGTTGATAAAATATTAATAGTGAAAAGAGATTACCAGTATAATGCTTTTAAAAATGTAATAGGTATTCCTAATTCTGATTCAAATAAGATTTTTGATGTTATATCGACACTTCATGAAGCTGGACATTATAAAATTCTTAATGAAAATGAAGTAAATATTGAAATATATAGGTTAAGTCAATATTTAATAGCTGTAAATAGGATTATCATAATACCTTTAATAGTAATTGCATTTCTTTTTTTCGGCAAGATATATATAATGCTTATAATATTTTGTTTAGGTGCTACATTAATAAGGTTGGCTGTTGGTATTACAAATGAATATCTAGCAAGTAGAGTTGCATATCAGTATATTAAACACAAATTTATTTATGAATATGCTAAAATAGCGAAAAAAATGTATATTTACTGTTTTCTTAACCAGTTGTCTTTGACTCTATGTATAGGGTTTTTGATGGTAGCATTGTATTTCGGAAATATTAAACATTAAATACTACGTTTTAAATAGTTCTTACAGATTGAGCTTATTTGCAGGCAAATAAATGAATATCGGAGGTTAAAATGAAATACGAAAAAATTCAAATTGGCTATAATAAGACGTTAAAATTGACTAATGTATTGATTAAAGAGATTAATTTAAAAGAAAGTGAGGATCTTGAAAAGGAAGTATTGCAAATGGAAAATTATCTAAAAAATAAAGGTGTACAACCTATAGGGCCACTTATTCAATACACAGAAGTTGAGAGCAGCGAAATTGATGAATTTAAGTTAGCAATCAAAATCTTTAGACAATCCAATACATATATTCATAATATTGAAGCCCCATATAAAATGGAACCAGTGATACGAGTAAAAAATTGCATGTATGCAAGATATACTGGAGAAGAGAGCAAACTGAAATTTGCATATGATAAAATCAATCTGACAGCATTTGAAGAAGATATCCCTCTAAAAGGTGACAGCTACACCATATTTGTAGCACAAAATGATGACGGTATAACTGCCGATGTCTTTATGGAGCGTGCTGACAATGAGTAAGCAGATTAAAACCCTTGACCAACTAAAAGACAGCAGGTTGCTTTACGATAAAAAAGTACCTGAACTAGGCTATATTATTATACTATCAGTTATAGTCCTGATGGTTGCAGTTGTCATATGGAGTATCAGAACACCCAAAACATACATAATCAAGTCACTTGGATCAGTGCAGAGCTTAAATAAAAACTATGTTATGGCGCCATACATGGGAAAAATAACAGACATTAACATTGAAGAAGGAATGCATGTTGAAAAGGGTGATGTACTTTTTACAGTAAAAAGCACTGATTTTGATTTGCAAGCAGAACAACTTAAGGGAAAAAAAGATTTGTACTTTGAGCGCATAAGACAGTTAAGAAAATTGGTGGACTCCATAAAAGATAACAAAAACTATTTTGATGAAAGTGAAGAGAAAGATAGTCTGTATTATTTTCAATATGAGAATTACCAGAGTCAGATTGCCCAGCAGAAAATTGATACCGGAATGTATAAAGCATATAACTATACGGATGAGCAAATAGAAAGTGAAATCGAAAAAAATCAGA
>JAAZCB010000980.1 GCA_012513545.1 Clostridiaceae bacterium | reverse complement strand
TGCTGTCCTCATTAGCTGGATTGACAGGTGTGTGGCTGGCATTTCCAGCCACGGAGTTATTGGTCGCAATATTGGGAGCGGTCCTCTATTCTAGAGTAATTTACAGATAACAAAAGGTTAAAGACTCATTATAAAAAACAATTGAACTTTTTACACTTGATAAAAGTGTTATCCATGAAAGGGATTCGCAGTAAAAGAGAACATTACGGATATTGTGTTACCAGTAAGGGCTGGGTTAATAATTCATCTTAACCTCTGTTCGAAGTCAAAGCCTGTTGGATTCTGGAAAACCCTAAGTTCAAACTCACTTGCGACAGCTAGAATATGATCAAATATATCTGACTGTACGCGCTCAAAGTTAACCCAACCAGTATCATTGGTAAATGCATAAATCTCCAGGGGAAGTCCATGTTCTCCGGGCGAAAGTTGTCTAACCATCTGAATCATATTGCTGTGAATTTTAGGATGACTTTTTAAATAGTTTTCAATATAAATTCTAAAGGTACCTATATTGGTAAGATTTCTTCTGTTAACAGTAAGGCTGATATCAATCTTATTCTTTTCGTTGTATTGTTTAATCTCTTTCTCCTTATCCATAATATACTCTTTCAGGAAGTTGATTTTTTTGTACTTTTCTATCATTTCTTCGGTACAAAACTTTATGCTTTTTACATCAATGTATATTGAACGTTTAATACGCCGCCCCCCTGCTTCCAACATGCCTCTCCAGTTTTTGAAGGAATTGGAAATAAGGGAGTATGCCGGAACGGTCACGTATGTCATATCAAAATTCTGTACCTTTACTGTTGTCAAGGTTATATCGATAACTATACCGTCTGCACCATAATTGGACATTTCAATCCAATCGCCAATTCGAAGCATATCATTTGAAGTCAACTGTATTCCTGCAACCAACCCAAGAATCGAATCTTTAAATATAAATGAAAAAACTGCTGTTAAGGCTCCAATTCCACTTAGTAAAATCAAAGGACTCTGACCCATCAGATTGGCAACAATAACTATTCCGATAACAATATATATAACTATTTTGACAACCTGTAAAAAACCCTTAATAGGTCTCACTTTTGAAATCGGATACTTTCTGTATATATCATCAACTGAGTCTAAGACTGCGTCAATTACAAATATCACAACAATTAGAATGTAGGCTAATATTAGCCGATGAATCAAGTAATAATAATCTGTAAAAATTGAAGCCATGAAATATATTACTAAAGCCGGTACAATAAGAGATAATTTATGAAAAACCTTTCTGTCAAGTAAGACATCATCCCATTCAAACTTATTTTTCTTTACAAACCGTATTATAATTTTTAGGACAACACTCTTGACTATGATATAAGACAGAACAGAAGACAAAATGATGAGTAAAGCAATTATGCCTCCAGATAAAAATTCCGCAGGTTTAGCACTTAGCCCGTATTGTATTAGTAAATTCTCGATCCATTCCATGATGTACAACCCTCACAGATAACTTTTTTGTTATTATATAGTAGTTTAACTTATAATTCAAACAGCAATCGTAATGATAATACCGGGTATTTCCCAGCATACCTTTTTTATTATATTAATCCGTACAATTAGAGTAAACTTACTTCGTTTCCTTTTAACCATACAGCTCTTAGCCGTCAGATCTCGCCCAACAACTCCATAAGGCCAATAATTACCCTTGCAGCCTGTTCCCTTTTTGCATTTTCCTTTGGACTATAAACATTACCCGGCATTCCACCAATAATGCCATTAGCCAAAGCAGCGTATACAGCATTCCTTGCCCAATTGTTCAATTCGTTTTCATCATTAAATTTAACAGTTGCTTTCTTTGCTTCGCTTGAAATATCAGTTCCCTTGGCGTACTTGTATGCATTCAT
>JAAZCB010000979.1 GCA_012513545.1 Clostridiaceae bacterium | reverse complement strand
TTATATAGGATTTAACTTTGAGTCAATAACTAAAATGCTCCTGTTCTACACTCATCAGACCAAAGGTTAGGTTGCCAGCTAGTAGGCAAGGAAAATCCAGTAATAACTTTAATTCTAAAACCGGTTGTGTCAGGACGCCCAATTAAGCTAGTATCACTTTTTCTAAGTTGATATGTTATTGAATTCTGACCTCCTGGTACTATAAATCCTCTATGTGTTCCATTACTAAAACTAGTAATAGATTGAATGGTATTGTCATTAGAAGCATTAACTAAACTTAATTTAGCTAAATTGGCATTACCATTACCTACTTCAGGTGAATAAATAGCATAGGATTTATATGCGATAAAATCATGTGAATTTACTACATCTGCAGAATCTTGTATATTATGAATACCATTATAACCTACTTCATATACAAATGACCTAGCTCCATAATCACTACTATAACTTGTATGTATAAAATTAGTAGATACTGCAGGATTGGCAGCTAACGCAGTAGAAACATTCGTAAAAATAAGAAAACAACACACGATTAAACTTAGAGTTTTTTTATTTAGCATCCTAATCTTCCCCCTTCCGTTATTTATAAATTTTGGCTGTATCTAATATAATGCCAAACTCTTCATGTTTTTCATCAATTTTTATTATGGCAGTGTTTTTAAGTTCTTTTTTTACATCATACCAATAGGTTATTTTTTCATGTTGCTCAGCAAAAGCATCATCTTCGTTGTCAATAGCTAAATGTCCATTTTGCTGACCGTTTTTTATTGCATAATCATAAGCATTTTTAAGTAATAATACTCTAAAAGCATTGTATTTTTCATAGGTATTATAATATTCTTCTTCGGACATTTCCGCATATTTACAAATAAGTTCTACCATATCTTTATATTCTTGTCCTGTATTATCTATGTTGCTCTCGTAAGCAATAAATTCTTCTAATTCAGAATTTGTCGGCACAATATTATTTTTTATCGCAAAATCAAGTATTATTTTTTCCTCGACTAAAATATTAAAGACGCTTTTATCATCTTGATCCTTATCACCAATTACCTTCTTTAAACCTTGCCTAAAATTAAATTCCTCAATACTGATAGGAATATCATTAACCCAAGCCAATGTTTCATCAGAGATATTAAAAGAATCCTCAACAGTTTGAACACATTGTGATAACAGATATGGATTTTCCTTAATAAATTCACTTGCCAAAATAATAGTTTTGTCCGCTTTGTTACTAGCATGAACATCCGTAGTACTACTTGATATTATCACAATAGTTCCAATTAATATTAATAATCCAAAACTAATTAAATACTTACCCCGATTATGTATATTCATCTATATGCCTCCCTTAAATAATTACCATCCCCATATTAGCCGGTTCTGAATTACTTAGACCGTTTCAGTTTTTGTGTAAAACCCCTACAGATGGTATAAGATAAGAGCATCCGCTGGGAAGTTATTATATTGTCAAAAAGAAAAACCACTCCCGTCCGGATAGGCGTAAGTCAGCATCGCCACCAATTACCAACCGCCAGGAAACTGCAGCTGCCTCAGCATTAAAATAAATAACCCGCATAAACTTGCGGGCATGATTCTCTTATTATAAGGATTTTGCATAATTCAATTAATGTCACTCTGAGCGTTAGCAAAGGATGACATTTTAAATGCTGCATGGTAATTATAACAAAGTTTATTATGCAAAACCCTCGTTGTTACTGATTGCAAAAGCCTGGCTGTGTCCTCATTTTCACGGTTGAAATCTCATAAACCAGGTCCCAAAATCCACCCTTTCTACCTCGGGGCCTCTCTCAACGGTTAAATTGACGTATTTAATGACTTTATAGCCTAAACCATAATATTCTGTTGAACCGCCGTCTTT
>JAAZCB010000978.1 GCA_012513545.1 Clostridiaceae bacterium | reverse complement strand
GATAAAGCCGAATATTTCGCCCTCATGGACTGAAAAATCGACATCCTCAATGCCTCTTTGCTTCCCGTAAAACTTGGATAGATGATTGATTTCGATTGCATTTGCACTCATACGATTACCCCTTTCAAAATTAGTTGTAGAACGCTTTGCGTAGAATGTCCAGATAATCTTCAAACTCACGCATGATTTCGGCATATTTCGGTTGATAATTTTTTATATCGTCTCCCAACACAAGCAGTCGTTCGGTATAGCTACTCATAGTCCAAAGTATGATATTCTGTGCTTTGTGAACATCAACATCTGTCCGAAACAGCGTTTCATCCGAGTTCCTTAAAATCTTCTGCATGATAGCGGCTGTCGGGTTTGACACATCTTTAGGTGCGCCTTGTGGAAATACCTCACTCAAAGAGAAGTGTGCTTTTGCCAGAAATCCATAGAGAAACGGACGCTCAAGGGTCAATTCAATTACAAGTTTAGACACACGCAAAATGTTTTCCATAAAGTCGCCACGGTCGAGAACAACTTTGTCGTATTCAGTGGTCACACTATCCAGAGCATATTTGAATAAGAAAAGAAACAGTCCGCGTTTTGAGCCAAAATAGTGAAAGAGTAGCCCTTTGGATATACCCGCCTCTCTCACAATTTCATCGGTGTTCGCTACGGCATATCCCTTCGTGAACTCTTGCATGGCTACCAGAATGAATTTTTCTCGCTTCTCCGCATCCATCGCATGCATGATTTTGTGGTCTTTGAAATCATATTCTCCGATAAACTCGGTGTCGTCTCGCATTTTTGCCAAATTGAACACACCTCCAGTACACTCTCACTGACTTACAAGTCAATGACTTGAATATAATATAGCATCTACTGACTTATAAGTCAACACTTTTTCAATCTTTGTTTTTATCCATTTGTCGTGCTAATGGAGGGAATTTTTGTCAACATGGTCAATGTCGAATTGGTTGTGTGCGATTTTTCGGCTTTCGTATTATTCCATTGGGTCAATAGCTTCGATTGATTGCGGTTGTCAACATAAGTAATTGTGGTATAAAACTTGTATCTGTATGGCATATGGTATCATTCCCTGGCTCTTTAGCGGCATATAAAATGTAAGGGGGTGATATATGATATGCAGGATGAAAAGGATTGCACGGCATTTAATACGTTCGGAAGCGACTTAAAGGAAGCCCGAAACGCATTAGGAATGTCCCGCCGTGTATTGGCTGAAAAGGTCGGCATGGACCCGCGTTATCTTGCCAACATTGAAAATAGCGGCTTTATTCCAAGCCTTTCCTTGTTCCATCAATTAGCAACCACCTGTAAACTGCCGGTGGAAAAGTATTTTTATCCGGAGCTGGACGAGAAAGAAAGCGAACAGCGCAATAGGGTCAAGCTCAAACTGGCCTTATGCTCTGAAAAGTATTTGTCATTCGTTGAAAGTGCTTTGGACAGCGCTATTCAAATGGAAAAAGAAACGGAAAACGGTTAATACAGACCGTTTCTTTTTTATATATACATCAAAGCTGTCGCAAAAAAATTGCGGTGGCTTTTCTGTTTTTGTTGCCAAAACACGCCTTTCGTAGCAAGTAGTATAGGAGAACGGAGTAACGCAGCAAGCACAGCAAGTGTAGCCACACTTGCGGATTTTCACATTTTCAGGTTCCTGCCTGAAATGTCAAAAATGCTTGTTGGGATAATCCCAAACCCTTAT
>JAAZCB010000977.1 GCA_012513545.1 Clostridiaceae bacterium | reverse complement strand
AATCATACCTATTAATAGATTTACCAATTACTCTACAGTTATTCATCAGCACTCCATTCTGCATGATCCTTGTTTACAAAATTCTTGAGCACTTTAAAAATTTTCGAATAACCTGTACACCTACATAAATTTCCGACTAAAGCTTGTTTAATTTCTTCATCAGTTGGCTTCTTATTTTTCCCCAGCAATGCTACAGAACTCATTATGAAACCTGGTGTACAAAAACCACATTGAAAAGCCTGTTCTTGAATGAAAGCTTTTTGTATAGGGTTCAAATTCCCGTTATTTGAGATACCTTCAATTGTTATAATTTTTTTACCATTAACTTGACTAATTAATGTTAAACATGAATTAACAGCTTTTCCATCCATAATAACTGTGCATGCGCCACACTCTCCAATTTCGCAGCCACTTTTTGTCCCAGTTAGGTGTAATTCTTCCCTTAATACATCCAGAAGTGTCCTTGTTGGATATGTGCGAATATGAACATCATTGCCATTAATATTAACAAAAATATCAACAAGGTTCTTAGTTTTTATGTTTTCCATTAATTGCTGCTCCACAATTTTTCCAAAGCATGTTTTAATAATTTTCCTACAACATACTTCCTGTAATTTGCAGTAGCTCGAATATCATCAATCGGGTTGCATTCACTACATATTGCTTTTATACTTTTATTAATTAACTCTTCATTGCTGGCTTCGGTGCGTAGTATTTGTTCTGTCTTATAGCACCGTATGGCTGTGGGAGCCACTGCACCAATAGCCACTTTGTAGCTCTTATTAATATATCCTTCTTTATTTCCCGAAATAATTAACGATAAATTTGCCAAAGCGCATGCCATTCCCCGCCGCTTACCAACTTTAAGATAAATTGCTTTTGAATTGTCTCTTAATGTATCAAAATATATATGATGAATTAATTCCCCAGGTTCTATTCCAGTTTTACCAGGGCCCAAGAGGAAGCGCTCTAAAGGTAAAGAGCGCTTCCCCTTTAGGCTAATTAAAACGACATTGGCATCTAAAGTTAGAAGTGTGGTTATTAAGTCCGCAGCTGGTGACGCATTTCCAAGATTTCCCCCGATTGTTCCTCTGTTGCGTGTTTGTTCCGCGCCAACATTTTTTGCAGTTTCAATGATGATTTTACAGGTTTTCTCTAAAAGGTCTGATTCAATTAATTCAGTGAAGGTTGTATTTGCTCCAATTTGTATCTTGTTTTCAAAAAGTTCAATAAATCTTAGTTCATCGAGGAAACTAATATCAACAAGTGCGTCCACAGATAAACGACCTGATCGTATACCAGGGATGATATCAGTTCCCCCAGCAATTGGGCGGTGACGAGGGGAAGATAGAAAATTTAAAGCCTCATTTATGGATCTTGGCGAGCATAGTTTAATATTCATCAAGTTACTTGTAGTTACCATAATAATTGTTCTCCATAAGAACCATAATGCAGTTAAATTTTCATAAAGTCTTATAGTATCGTAGAAAGCCGAAAACTAATTATGGGAGATTCTTGTTGTCTTCCTCAACAACTAACTCACCTGTGCTGATCTTTTTAGCAACGGCCTCAATCTCTGTTTTTACATCATCTGGGGTATTCGTAAATGGCGCCAATTCAAGACCACTCCCAATATTCATACCATAATAGCCTCCTTTATTGCCCGCCATTACTTCTTTTACAATGTGTTCCCACACAACTGTGAAGTCGGCAACAATTGAGGATAGATAATTATCAGGGGCAGATTCACTCTTGTCTGTGTTTATTGCAGTCATAAGTATTTTGGAATCACTCGCTAAAACAGCTTCATGAACACCAAAAACGCCTTGGTTTAAATAAACTGAAATAACATCAGCACCATCACCTATCATAGCCTCGGCTGTTTGGCGTGCTTTTACTGAGTCGTTCTGGTCTCCAGTAAAATTGTAAATCACATCTATTGATGGATCTGTTGCCTTAACACCATCATTGAATGCATTGAAGGCTGCAATAAAAATAGGGGTCTTAATTCCTGCAACGAATGCAACCTTGTTTGTATTTGTCATTTTTGCTGCAAGTACCCCTAATGGATAAGCAGCTGGGAAGTAACGAAGTCCGACATTCCATATATTGCCAATTTCCACATTTTGATCTTGACCGGCAGTATAAACAACAAATGTAATATCAGGGTATTCTTTTGCCAAAGTTTGTGCTGCTGCAACAAATTGACCTCCATGATATACAATGATGTTGTAGCCCGATCCAATATATTCACGACCTACCCGTTCCGCGTCTGCAACGGGCACTTTTTCGGAGTAATCGGCTTCTATCCCCATTTTTTCCTTAATGTGTTGAACAGCATTATAGCCTAAAGCATTAAAATCGGCATCTTCAATAGGTCCTGGTAAAATTGCAGCTAATTTGTAGCCACCCACTTCCTCTGGCTTTTGAGGTTGAGGTGCCGTCTGTTCACTTGTATTTTCTTTCGGTGCACAATGTGCTAACGAAAAGATAATTATGAGACTGCCTAATATAGTTAAAATCTTTTTTGTGGTATGCTTTTTCATATCTATCTCCTTT
>JAAZCB010000976.1 GCA_012513545.1 Clostridiaceae bacterium | reverse complement strand
TGCACCAAAAAGAAGATATTTAAAACAAAAGAGCGGATATAAAAGGCTTATATCGGCTGTCATTGTTGTAGCACAGCTATTGGCGTCAAGTGTGTTGTTCGCGGAAGCACCACCTGAGACTTTTACACCGGCTGAAAACTGGGAGAGTTATGATCACTTTAATTTTGCCGAAGCACTTCAAAAGTCATTATATTTTTATGACGCTGAAAAATGCGGAGTCGAGGCAGGCTACGATCAAGGTGGAAGGCTTGAATGGAGGGGTCCCTGTCATGAAGTGGATGAGAGAATTCCTATTGCCAACACATCGCTTTCCAAGGAATTTTTAGCAAAATACGGGGATATAATTGACCCTGATGGAGACGGTACTGTAGATGTACATGGTGGTTTCCATGATGCAGGTGACCATGTCCGTTTCGGTCTTCCTCAGAGCTATTCTGCAGGTACCTTGGGGTGGGGATTCAATGAATTCAGGGAATCCTTCAAGGCAATCGGGGAAGAAGAGCATATGATTGAGATTTTAAGGTACTTTACAGATACCTTTTTACGCTGTTCATTTATGGATAAGGAAGGTAATCTTATTGCTTTCTGCTACATGGTTGGTGAAGGAGACGAAGACCATTGCTATTGGGGGCCTCCGGAATTATACCCTGAAGAATTCACAAATAGCAGACCTGCGGATTTTGCAACTTATGATGCTCCGGGAAGTGATGTTTGTGCAAGCACAGCCGCAGCACTCTGTACATCGTATATGAACTTCAAGGATGAAGACCCTGAATATGCTAAAGAGTGTCTTACAGTTGCCAAGGCAATGTATGACTTTGCAGTTAAATACAGAGGGAAACACCAAGGCGACGGTTATTACACCTCGGATTATGATGAAGATGAACTGGCCTGGGCTGCTGTTTGGCTCTATGAGTGTACCGGAGATATGAAATATATAGATGACATTAACGCTGTTGATGAAACAGGCAATTACGTAGGATATATGAAGAGGATAATACCTGAAACCTTTAAACAGAATGTCTGGTATAATTCATGGGTACATTGCTGGGATGCTGTATGGGGAGGAACCTTCTTGAAACTGAACCAGCTGTTCCCGGAAAATGAATTGTTCGACTTTATCGCAAGCTGGAATGTGGAGCATTTGTCAGGCGGAAAATGTAAACACAAGGATCCTAAGGATACAAACTATTATAAGACTTCACCAGCGGGATATACAATGATAAACGGCTGGGGCTCTGCACGTTACAATACAGCGGCGCAATTGTCAGCGCTTGTATATATGAAGAACAATCCGGAAAGGACTGATTTCGGCGAGTGGGCAAAAGGAGCAATGGAGTACCTTATGGGAAGAAACCCAATGGGCTATTCGTACATAGTTGGTTATGGCTATGAAAAGGGACTGCCTTTTGCAAAGCATCCGCACCATAGAGCAGCTCACGGCTCAAAGACAAACAGTATGAATGATCCTGAGGAACACCGCCATATTTTATGGGGAGCGCTTTCAGGAGGACCTGATTTAAATGATTATCACATAGATTCGACCACTGAGTATGCTTATAATGAGGTTACAGTTGACTATAATGCTGCCTTTGTAGGAGCACTTGCAGGGCTATATAAATACTATGGTGAGGGGCATGAACCCATTGCGAATTTTCCTCATTTAGAACCAAGGACTGATGATTACTATTGTGAAGCAAAAGTGGCCCGTGAAACTGAAGACAGTACACAGGTTGTTTTAAGAATTCATAATGAATCCAGCCAGCCTCCTCATTATGAAACTGGAATGATGGCAAAATATTTCTTCAATATAAGCGAGCTTCTAGAGCACGATCAAGGCATAGAAGATGTGATATTTACTGTTGAATATGATGAACAGATTTCCATGCAGCAGGATCCTATTGAATACAGAGGACCTTTAAAATGGGATGATGCAGGAACCTACTATTATGAGTTTGACTGGAGCGGAAGAAAAATTTATGGAGACAGGGAGCTGCAGATTTCCTTCAGAGTGAAACAGGACTCCAATTACCTGACTCATTGGGACTCCAGTAATGACTATAGCAAAAAGGGTCTTACAAATGATTATGCAGTATATAAAAATGTGCCTGTTTATTTGAATGGTGTAAAGGTATACGGAGAAGAACCACCTAAACTTGTTCCGACACCGTCGCCAACAACTGATCCTAATGTTACTCCGGATAATAATGCTTCAATCAGCGTGTCATACAAGTGCGGAGTAAAGGATGAGGCAAAAAATACTTTAAGAGCTGCAATAAATATTAAGAATACAGGAACTACTTCTGTTAATTTATCGGATATTAAGGTTCGCTACTGGTTTACTAATGACGGAAACGATAAGAATTCCTTTGTGTGCGAGTATGCCGTTTGTGGAACCGAAAATGTAAAGGGCAGCATCAGTAAGATAGAAAATTCTGTACCTGGTGCCGATTCGTACTGTGAAATCTCATTTACAGAAGGTGCAGGAAGGCTTGCACCTGGAGGAAGCACAGGAACAATTCCTTTCAGAATTGATGGAGATACGGCTTATGACCTGACAGATGATTATTCCTATGATTCTAAAATGTCAAGCGATTTTGGGGATAACAACAAGATTACTGCCTATGTAAAAGGTAAACTCAAATATGGGGTTGAGCCCGTAACAATTGATGTTATCTTAGGTGACCTGGACTTTAACGGAAAAGTTAACTCTACAGACTATTCAATGTTGAAAAGATTTATACTTGGGCTAATTGACAAGGAATCGGATGCTGCTTTTATGAAAGCCGCAGATGTTAACGGGGATGAACGTGTTAATTCAACGGATTATGCATTAATGAAACGTTATATTCTTGGCATAATATCATCTTTTTAGTAAAATAAGCAGATTGAAGTACGGATAAATTTGTTCAAGCAATATTACCAACCCGATAAGGTTGATAGTATTGCTTGAACTGTTAACAATTTGATTTTTGAAAGGAAGGGGAGTATGAATATGCTGAAAGTTCTTACAAAGAAAGCAGGAACTTTGATTTTGAGTACTGCTATCCTTGCGGCAGCAATTTTACCTTCAAACAATATTGCTTTTGGTGCTGAAACCTTGGAATTTAACTATGCGAAAGCATTACAGTATTCACAGTATTTCTATGATGCAAATATGTGCGGTACCGAAGTCACTGAAAAAAATGGATACAATTGGAGAAGTGATTGTCATACTTATGACGCAGAGCTTCCGCTTGATGATGTAAACACAAATATGTCGGCAAGCTTTATAGAGGAAAACAGGAGCATTCTGGATCCGGATGGAGATGGCAAAGTTGATGTTTCGGGCGGTTTTCATGATGCAGGCGACCATGTTAAATTCGGTATGCCGGAAGCGTATTCCGGATCTACCCTGGGATGGGGATATTATGAATTTAGAGAGCAATACGTCGCAACAGGACAAGATGACCATATTGAAACGATTCTAAGGTATTTTAATGATTATTTCATGAAATGTACATTTCTCGATAAATCAGGTGAGGTTGTAGCTTTTTGTTACCAGGTAGGAGATGGCGATGTTGACCATGAATATTGGAATTCACCCGAAGTTGATGAAATGTTCAGAAGAGGCTGGTTTGCCACGAAAGAATTGCCTTCAACCGACTGTATTACATCAGCAGCAGCATCACTGGTAATCAATTATATGAACTTCAAGGAGGAAGACCCGGAGTATGCAGAGACAAACCTGAAGTATGCCAAAGCACTGTTCAGGTTTGCTGAAGAAACTGAAGAAAAATCTGTAAACAGGGATGGTCCAAAAGGCTATTATTCTTCTTCCAAATGGGAGGATGATTATTGCTGGGCAGCGGCATGGCTTTATCTTGCCACAGAAGATGACCATTATCTAGAAGAGATCATGAAATATTTCGATTATTATGCGCCTTCCTGCTGGACTCATTGCTGGAATGATGTATGGGCAGGTACTGCATGCATAGTAGCTGAAATCAATGACATGATTGATAAGGATGGACAGGTGCTCGAGGATAGATATAAAGAAGTTACAAATAAGAGCCCTTATGAGGAAATAGATTTCTGGAGCCAGATTGCAAAGCTGGTTGATGGTTGGTCAAGTGGGAAAAATGTTATCTTAACACCTGGTGGGTACTGCTTTTTAAATCAATGGGGTTCTGCAAGGTATAATACTGCAACACAGTTAGTAGCACTTGTTTATGATAAGCATCATGGGGACAAGCCTTCAAAATACAGTGAATGGGCAAAATCCCAAATGGACTATATAATGGGCAAGAATCCTCTTAACCGCTGCTACATTGTAGGTTATAACGATAATGCAGCAAAATTCCCTCATCATAGAGCTGCTTCCGGATTATCAGTCTGTGAAGACCCGGGCACTCACAGATTTGTACTTTATGGTGCCCTGGTAGGTGGACCGGGACCTAAAGACGAACATATAGATGTTACTAAGGACTATATCTACAATGAAGTAACAATAGACTATAATGCTGCGTTTGTAGGAGCATGTGCAGGCCTTTACAGATACTTTGGAGATTCTTCAATGAAGGTCACACCGGATTTTCCGCCCAAAGTTAATTTGAATGACCCTGATGATGAGCCGGGTGGCAGTTCATATTGGGTAGAGGGCTTTGGTGTTGACATAGTACAGCATGGTGAGCCGAAAACCACTGAATTAACCATATATGTATGTACAAATGCCAAGAAAGCTTCAAAGAACATTTCAGTCAGGTACTATTTTGACATTACCGGGATGACATCCATTGACCCTGAAAGGATGACACTTCAGCAGTTATATGATCAGGCAGCGGTAGAAACAAATTATAAAGCTGAACTTTCCGGTCTGCGCCAATATAAGGACAATATCTATTATATAGAAATATCCTGGCCGGGCTTTGTAATTGCAAATTCTCATAAAAAGTATCAGGTTGCTCTTGGTACATATTCATGGGGGAATAGCTGGAATCCTGATGATGACTGGAGCCACCAGGATCTGACCTTGGTGGAGGACGCCTGGAAAGGGACACCTGTGAAAACAAATTACATCTGCGTTTATGATGATGGTGTTCTTGTAGGAGGTACTGAACCGGACGGAACTACGCCAGAGGATACAAAACCGACACCAACAGTTTCTCTTTCATTGATTTATGGAGATGTCAATGGAGATGGACAGGTTAATTCAACAGATTATTCCTGGGTAAAAAGATATATACTTGAGATAATCAGTGAATTTCCAGCTGGTGCTGCCGGATTTAAAGCTGCTGATGTTAATAACGATGGTCGTGTTAATTCAACTGATTACTCCTGGATTAAAAGGAAAATTCTGGACTTGGTTTAGGGACAAAGGGACAAGGGGAAAGATACCTTGTCCCTTTCTTTTGGATAAAGATGCTGTAACGTTAACATAATTTCCGCATTTGCGTAAAAATTAGAGGAGTTGAAGTATGAGTGGATTTGAAGAAATTACAAGCACATTAGTCGGTATGGCTATTTGGTTGATAATTGGAATTGTTTTTATTCTTATGCCTGCCTTGATTACAATTTTCAACATAATTAATCTGATAAAGAAGAAAAAAATACGGGAAAAGTTGATAGACAATTTGACGTTTTTTCTAGGTATTCCGTTAACTTTATATTTATTCAGCTATTGGGGTGTAAAGGATTATACAGAACCGGTTGTTGTTGGAGGACTACAATTTGAACTTCATACTCCACTCTCATCTGAATATATGCCGACTTTTTTAGCAATTGCAGCTGTTGCAATAATCGGCTACTGGATAATGAGAATAAAAAAAGCAAATTTGCCTCCGATCATAAGTCTTTTATGCATTTCATCAATTTTTTCAGGTATAGCCCTGGGGATTCTGTTTATAATTCAGATTTCAAAAAACATATTAATAGCATGGGTTTATTTACCTATTGAAGGCTTGTATATGTTGTTGTTTCCCATAAACTATATGTTATGTTCCATACGTCTTATGAGGCAGGTAATAGCTTCGTACACGGGGTATCGTAAAGAAGATGAGACTGAATATGAACATGAATTCTTAATGGGTAGTAATGAAAAAGAAATTAATCATAAAGAGGAAACTAATTATGATTACAAGTCCTTGAGCTTTTGTCGTAATATACTCTCCAAAAGCTTAGGCTGGTATACGCTTGCCTTTGTTATGATGTTGCCTTTGCTGGGCATTTTGCTTGTTATCCTCATAATATTCGGACAATCACCCGATTCTATAATAAAAGTTTTTACAGAAACAAGCGACTGGACACTGTCACAAAAGATTTCTCCTCCACCGGTTCAGTATGAAGGCCACTATCTGTGCACTGTTGCACTAAACGGACATAAAAAGCTTGTAAAACCTACAAGGATGGGCATAAGGCATGGTGTGAAAATTGTAGTGAACAGGCAGCTTTGTATAGCAAATGCATTTGAACAGCTGATAGAGGAGAAAGCTCCAGGACTTCACAGGCTTATAAGGCACGTCTATGACAAATACGGATATCCCTTGTCAAAGCATATAACAACCAGTTATCGGGCGGATATTGTATATATCCTTATGAAGCCTCTGGAATGGATGTTCCTTATTGTATTGTACTCCCTTGATGTTAAGCCCGAGAACAGAATAGCAATGCAATACATAAGCGGGAAAGTCGAGACCGGGACTTGATTTAACTTCTCCATACTATACTCAAGACAAAATATTCTTTTTGTCAACTTGTCATAGAACCTGATATCGTCCAATCTGTGCTTTTCCCAAAAAACCAATTATATTGAAAACCGATAAGAAAAAAATAATCACGGCATATGTGAAAAATAGTATAAAATGATACCATGAAATTTTTAAGTTGTAATATGGAACTTTTGAAATTTTCATGAAGAAATTTATAGAAAATCTTGACAGTATTTTTGTGAAAATATACAATAAGTATCACAGATGAAGGGAAAATGGCTGATTGACATAAAATAACCATAATGGTTAATAGAGTACTCGCAAAATTAGACAGATTAGTATAAAGAGGCAGTTGAAGGGGGGGTATTATTATGAAATCCATTAACAAGGATGAGCAATTGTGGTCAAATATTACTGTAGAAAAATTAGAACAGAGAGAAGAATATACCAGCTTAACTCCCGGTTGTTGCTTTCAGTTGTGGGATTGCTGTTTTAAGATATGCTGTTTGAAATTCTAATAATAGTAAGTAAAATTTGAATTTACGGGTAATACTGACTTTTGCGAGTGCGTATGGGAATATCCCCTCTTGTTTCAAGAGGGGATATTTAAAAAGGGGGAGTTTTAGTGGCGGTAATTACAAAATACTTATCAATGTATAAACTCAATGATGATAATACTCTTCTGCTGAATGCTCTTTCGGGTGCTATCGATATAGTTGACAATAAAACTAAGGATACGATACTGGCTATTCAGAAAACAAAACGTACAAATGAAGCTGATGAGGAATTGATCAATACTTTAGTGAGGAGAGGTTATCTATTTGAATCGGAAGAAAAAGAAACGGATTTTCTTTGTAAGCAGAGAAAAGTCTATAATACGCTTACTGACAATAAAATAAGTTTTGTAATTTGTCCGACAATGGCATGTAACCTCAGATGCACTTATTGTTTTGAAAGTGAAGAAGTACGATGTAATTCGAAAATTATGACAGATACGCAAATTGAGAATATATTTAAACATGTCAAAAAAATTTCTCTTGAACGCAGACCCAGGCATGCGGTTATTGAACTGTTTGGCGGTGAACCGCTGCTGCCTGCAACAAGGGAAATAAATGAAAAAATCTTTGAATTTGCACGGAAAAATGAAATGGAAATAACAGTTATATCAAATGGAACTCACATAAATACTTATAAGGAGCTTATCTTAAAATATAAGGATATACTGAATTTTCAGATTACAATCGACAGTATTAGAGATATACATGATAAAAGGAGGGTCAGGATTGATAAATCGGGGACCTTTGACATAATTTGTGACGGAATAGATATCTTGCTGGAGATTGGAGCAAGAACCAATGTCAGAGTTAATGTAGACAGAGAAAATGTTGAAACGCTCAGGGATTTTGTAGAGTTTATCAAGTCCCGCGGATGGAATAAAAAAAATGATATATTCCGCTGCGATATTGCGCCGGTTACTGACCATCATGCCAGTAACAATCTGGATAACTTAATGCCTGAGCACCAGATTGTAAAAAAGGCATTGGAGCAGTTTCCTGATTATGACCCCTCCAACAGCTTTTTTAAGTTGGCCATGTTCAGAGTGTTAGGGCATTTGAATAAATCTCTGAATTTGAACTGGAAAGCAGACTCTTATTACAACTTCCATTACTGCGAAGCAAATATTCTTCAGTTTTATGTGTTTACACCTGATGGATATATATACGCATGCCCGGAAGCAGTGGGTGATCCTAAATTGTCAATAGGAAGATACGATGAGAATATTGAACTTATTCCGGAGAAAGTAAACAGCTGGGAGGGGAGAGATGTTTTTAGAATACCCAGATGCAGAGACTGCAAGATAGCACCATTTTGTGGGGGAGGGTGCGCTTACGCCGCAATAAAAGTAAATGGTAATATAGATGAGCCTGTATGTGATGATGCCGAGAATGTTCTGGCTGAATATATAGAAAGTATTAAAGACTTTATAATAGCAAAATACTGCTAGGAAGGAGTTCGTATCGATTTTGGTTTATGCAGCGTTTCAAGGGCCGTGCTTTCTTAGTAATCGCTGTCGGGATATTAAAACTTCTTATGATTCGCTGCTTAGAGGGTATTATGGAGTACAATTTTCTTAAGGTAAGGGAATACGAAGAAAATGTAATGGATGTTTCTGAGACGGGAAGCTATTATGTGCTGTCCTTTTTTCACAATACGCATTTAAAGGTGTCAGAACAGGCCAAAACCATTATTGATAAATTCAATGGCGAAAGAACAATTGAAGAAATAATAAAGGAATTGAAACAAGAACATATAGTTTTGTCAAAAGAGGACTTAATCAGCTTTATAAAGGACTACCTTATCAGCAACTCCTTGATTGAAGATGGCAGAGCCGTTGCCAAAAAGGACGAAAGCAAGCTGTGGTTCCATTTTCCCCTTGTTAATGGAAAGAAGTTGGAGAGGCTTCTTTTACCACTTACTTTTTTATTTAATAAAGCTGTAGTTGTAACTGTAATAATATTACTGTTATTACAGCAGGTTTATCTGATAAGACAGGGAATCTACAGCAGCATAAACAGTATAAACATTTACAATATGGATTCTCTTGGAATTCTGGCGATAGTATTTTTCTCATTTTTGGTTCACGAAATCGGACATGCTGTTGCAGCAATGTATTGTAAAATTACCGTAGGAGATATGGGTATCGGCTTATATTTGCTCAGGCCTGTGTTTTTTACTGATTTATCCAATGCGTGGAAACTGGACAGAAAAAAGAGAGTGGTAACAGACCTGGGAGGTATATATTTTCAAGCACTGTTTGTATTTGTTGTTTCAACTGTATTTGCCTTTTTTAATGCTGACACTTTGAAAATAGCAATATTGCTTGTAATTGTGTCTATAATCGGAAATATAAATCCTGTCTTAAGATTTGATGGGTATTGGGTAATAACAGATTTGTCAGGGCTTGTAAACGTTGATAAAAGGGCATTTGAATTTCTAAAACGCAATCTGGCATGCTTATTCCTGAAAAGAAGGCTTGATCTGAAAATTAATATAAAGCTGAGCAAAGGTCTTAAACGAGTTTTCTATGCTTATATACTATTGTACCTTCTGTTTACAGCGGGAGCTGTTGTTCTGGGATTATTCCTTTTGATGAAGCTGGTGGTCTATCCGCAGGTGCTTATTGAGTCCTTAAGGTTATTAGCCGGCAGCATAAAGCAAGGAAACATACCGTTAATACTGTCAAGATTGAACAATTCTCTTTTAGTTGTACTGCCGGTCATATTTTTTGCATTAATGTTAAGAAGCGCTTTATGGAATTTCTTAAAACCTGTTTTAAAGGGAAACAGAGACTAAGGTATTTATAAAAAAATATATATAAAATATTAAGGGGAGCAAGTAATGAATATAAATGCACAAGTTCAGAAGAATAAAAGAAAACATATGAATCCTTTTCTTTTCCTGATGATTTTAGCCTACTCTGTGAGCTTTATATTTGCAAAAGAATCAAAAGCTGAGCTCGCTGTTTTATTATTTATGACTTTGATACTTGTATTTGTAATGGGTGTAATTAAGAAGGACAAAGAGCCGGGTAATTTAAGTATGAATAATTCTACAGAATTGAAAGTCTTTCTGGGGTATTTTGTCCTGTATATGATATGGAGCCTTTTTAATATATTTTATGGTCTTGTACAATCCGACTTCATAAATGTATTTCTGCTGTTTATTATCCCGTATATAATAACAAAATTTTTTGGCCACAATTTTATATCATCAGGTCTTGATTTTAAGGAATTTGTCGTGAATTTTCCGAAAACCTTGCTATTATGCGTTATAATATCAGCTTTTTTGATACCTGTTGTATTTATTAAATACCTTGAACAAAAGAGTATTAATTTTTTAACCGGGGGCCTGTCTTTTATTTTTGTGTTTGTCCTGGTATTTATTTTTAACGCTATTCCTGAAGAGTTTTTCTTCAGAGGAATATTGCAGTCAAGGCTGGAGAGAATTATTAAGAGTCCGGTAACTACCGTATTACTCTCGTCAGTAATATTTGCCTTATACCATGTGCCCTACAGACTGCTATTATGGACTTCACCAACCTTTCACAATATGCCGGCCACTATTTTCAGTGTTATTTGCCAGCAGTTTTTATTAGGTGCATTTTTTGGGATGTGGTGGCTAAAGACAAGGAACATTTTCAGCACAGCCTTTATTCACAGTTTCTATAATGCGTTTTTTTTATTGGAAGTAATAAAATTCGGAACAAATTAGCCGCGCCGATTTTCCTTTTGCCGACTTTTTATTTTCTTAATAAAAAATTTAGAATTTCTTGTATAAAGCTTTATAATGACATTCTATAATATTATTTACTGACAGTGAAATCCAGAAGGTGGCTAATATGAAGAAGTTGACTGCTTTTATCATTGAACGGGACCTGCAGCAGTTATCACGTATTTGAGATGTATTCCGGAAATATATTTATTCAACCTGCAACTTTTTTTGTTATAATGATAACAATTACAGAATTATTTATAAGGTTTTGTTTTTTTAGAAAAGGTAAACCGCCTGAAGATAGTCTGAAATTGTCAGTATTAATGTCAGGCATAATAAAATATTTCTTGGCTTTTAGAATGTGAAGGAAAATACATAATATTTTGGGGGACTATATGGAAAAGGCTAATATACTTATTGTAGATGATGAAAAGGAAATAAGAGATTTACTTAAAATATTTCTTAACAATGAAGGCTTTACCGTTATTGAATCTGAAGATGGAAAAGATGTACTTGAATTAATACAGGTACACAAGGTACAGTTGGTTATACTGGATATAATGCTACCTGATATTGATGGTATAAGAATATGCTCAAAAATACGGGAGAAGTATGATATTCCAATAATTATGCTTTCTGCAAAGGGTGAATCCAATGATAAAATTGTTGGTATTTTGACCGGGGCAGATGACTATGTCTCAAAACCGTTCAATCCGCTTGAAGTTGTCGTAAGGGTCAAGGCTCTGCTCAAAAGATATCTGAAAAATATAGATATTTCAACAGCTTCAAACATTTTTATAGATGATCTGGTAATCAGCCTTGACACGCACAGTGTTAAACTGAACGAAAAGGAACTAAGTCTGACCAATAAGGAATTTGAGATTTTAAAACTGCTTTGCAGGAACAGGGGAAAGGTATTCAGCAGCAGGAAAATATATCAATGTATATGGGGAGAGGAGTTTTTGGAATCCGATTCCACAGTAATGACACATATTAAGAATTTAAGAGAGAAGCTGGGAGACAACACAAAAGATCCAAAGTATATAAAAACAGTTTGGGGAGTTGGATACAAAATTGATAAGTAGCAGATATATTATTGGAATGAGACTTAAGTTTTTTTTGGCGTTCTTTATCTCCTTACTTGCCGGAATTGTTTCGTTTTTAATTGTAAATGGAGTTGTCAGGACCAATAAAATGGATTTTTCCGATGGTATTCAGGATTTTACGCTATACTGTAAACCCCTGATGGAAGATATTAAGGAGACTTATTTCAACAAGGGTGATGTGCAGCAAATTATTAACGATAACTTTTATTATTACGACCCGGCAATAGAAGTATTTATTACGGACAAGTCAGGAAATGTATTATTAGCACCGGCAAATAACCACATAAAAAAAATTCAGATAGATTTGGCGAAAGAAGCTAATAAGGCGTATAATACGAAAAGTAACAGAATCAGATATTATGACTTTCAGCCAATTGATGACAAACATGATATAATTGTATCCGGAATAATAGTAAAAAGAGATGAAACCAGTCTTATTTTAGTAGGTATTATAGTCTCCATTCTGACATTTATATTGCTGACCTACAGTTGGGTGAATTATGTCAGTGAATTATCCAATGTACTTAAAGAGATAGCTAAAGGTAATCTGAATTGTAAGGCTGATGTCAAAGGAAGGGATGAATTCTCATTACTTGCACAAAACATAAATTATATGACGAGTGAATTAAAGATGCAAAAGGAAGTTGAAGAACAGATTGAGAAGAGCAAAAAAGAGTTGATTATCAATATATCTCATGATCTCAGAACTCCACTTACATCAATTATCGGGTATACAAAACTATTGAAAGAGAAATATAAGCAGGACGAAACTGTAAACAAATATATAGATATAATAGATGAGAAATCACACAGGCTTCAGATTTTGATAGATGATCTGTTTGAATACACATTAATAACCGGATCTGAAGTGGTTTTAGAGAAAGCAATGATTTCACTCAATGAACTTTTGCGTCAGGTTGTTGAGGGCATGCTGCCCTTTTCTGCGCAACATGGGGTTTCAATAGCTTATAATGCTCCCGGAGAGGAGGTTATCATTGAAATTGATGCTGTAAAAGCAGCGAGAGTATTCGAAAATATTCTTACAAATGCGATAAAGTACAGCAGAAAGCCGGATACGGTTGATGTAAGCCTGTATGTCGAAAATAGAACAGCTGTATGCCGTATATTCAATAGAGGCAAGACTTTGGCAGAAAACGAGTTGTTAAAAATTTTTGACAAATTCTATAGGACTGACGCTGCAAGAAACTCCGGAACAGGTGGGTTCGGGATTGGGCTTTCTATTGCAAAGGAGATTGTTGAACTGCATAAAGGTAAGATTTGGGGAGAATCAACCATTGACGGCATTGCAGTTTATGTTTCTCTGAACCTGTAATTCGGTAATGAATCTGGTGTGGGGGTGCATTTAATTATCGTGAACCATATTATGGAAAGAACATTGCATAAAGGCTTTAGAGAATGTTAACGAAGCGAAGGATAAGTCGAATCACTGTTTGAGCGAAGCGAGTTTGATTCGACCCGTA
>JAAZCB010000975.1 GCA_012513545.1 Clostridiaceae bacterium | reverse complement strand
TACGGGTCGAATCAAACTCGCTTCGCTCAAACAGTGATTCGACTTATCCTTCGCTTCGTTAACATTCTCTAAAGCCTTTATGCAATGTTCTTTCCATAATATGGTTCACGATAATTAAATGCACCCCTCTTTCTAATTCATATCACAAATTCAGTATATTTCCCGTCTGCTTGTCCAAATAGTATAAGTTACTATAATACTCTTACCGATAAATAATTAACGAGCATGAAAATTTTTCTGCTAAGATATATTTGCGATTGTAGCAACATAAGCCTGTATTACTGCTTAAACACAATCAATATCTATAGAATTAATTTTTTTCAATAACTCTGCCTGACTTTATTGATATTTTGTTGAGAAATAATTCATATATTCTTTTTTTTGTTTATAATTAGCTTGAAAGGAGGTGATCAGATGAGAACATTTGAACTACTTACCATAGTCATCTGCCTAGTGTATTTAGTGGATTACATATATACAAAAACTTCAAAAAAAATAATCCAGCTCACATATGTGTGTATTACTGCAATTTTGGTTATCCTGCACATGTTTCTTGAATATTACAGGTGGCAAATGATTCCTGCCTATTTAATGGTAGTGTTTCTTAATATAACCTGTATTAGGTCAATTGTCCGGCCAATTAAAGAAAGGAAAAAGACAAAACTGTTTGCAAAAATAATATGCTCTGTGTTTACTCTAGTCTATGCAGCAATTGCCATTTTACTGCCTGCAATACTTCCCGTCTTTTCATTCGATAATCCAAAACCGGACTATATAATCGGTTCAACTTCCAGACATTTAATTGATGCTTCAAGAGAAGACCTTCCCTTTAGCAGATCCAAACGTGAATTAATGGTACAGATATGGTATCCGGCTGAAAAAAGCAATAATCTAAAAAGAATGCCTTATTACCCTCATCCTGTTATGTCTGAAGCTCTTGCCGAAATGGCTGGTTTACCGAAGTTTTTCTTTAACAATATAAACCTTGTTAAAACAAATTCGTACCTTAATGTCAATCCCTCAAACAACTCTGGAAAATACCCTGTAATTCTTTATTCACATGGTTTCGGAAGTAACAGGTTCAATAATACTTTCCTGGTTGAAGAGTTGGTAAGGCACGGTTATATTGTAGTTGGAATAGATCACACGCATTACACTTCTACTACAGTATTTCCCGATGAACGGGTCACTAAGGTCGATGTTAGTGAAAAATCGATTATTAATAATTTTAACTCCGAAATACAAGTATGGGTAGAGGACGCACAATTTGTAATTAATGAGCTTAGTAGAATTAACAGGGAAGACCCGGTTTTTTCAGGAAAATTTGACCTTGAAAAACTTGGGTATTTCGGTCATTCTGTCGGAGGAGCAACAGCCCAATATGCCATTATGAAAGATGAGCGTATAAAAGCTGCTATCAATATGGATGGCTACATACCAGGATATGACGCCGGATCTGTTGGTAAACCATTCATGATGATGATGCATGACCCCGAAATGGATAACTTTAAACCGGGATCAGACAATGATAAAATGATGCTGGATTATTATGACTTCATAAAAACAATTAATGATACAGCACTAGACTCAACATACTTGCTGCAAATAAAAAATTCAGTTCACTTTAGTTTTACAGATTCCTCCATACTAACAAGGATGTTATTCCCAACCTCAATAGCTCCAAAGCGTTGCTTTACAATTATTAACAGCTATACAATCAGCTTCTTTGACAAGTTTATAAAAAATGAGGATAATGGGTTATTGAACAGCCCTTCTTCAAAGTATTGCGAAGCAATCCTAAAGTAAAAAGTAAGGGGGACAGGTTCATCGTCACTAATAGAATACCTGTCCTTTCAGTTTCTCCATCCAGACTTCCTTAAGAAATTCCAGATCCTCACGAAACTCAGCTTCTGTCTGAGTTTCTTTTTTTTCTAATTCTTCCAGAACTTCAAAGACGAATGCCAAGCCGCCAAGCCGATTCCAATCGTTCTGCATTTTTAAGTTGACAGCTACTCCTGTTTGCCTGGAAAATTCAAAACGATTCCTGCTTCCCTGCAGGTTGGCACTGGCTTCCAGCATAATTTGCCCGCTTTGTGTGTTCTTGATAATGAACACTCCACCTATTACTTTTCTCTCTTTATACTGTGATATCATTTCCTTTTTTGTTTTTTTATTATCCAAGTCAATACCCCATTTCTTTTAAAATGCCGCAAAGGCGTGCCAGCCTTTCACCTAAAAGCTCGTCATCCTTTGCCATACAGTCATTGAGCAGCTGAATATCCTGATCAATCATCTCGTTATCAGTACATACCGCAACATTCATAGCGCCGCCCTGGAGCGCTATTCTGTCTATCTGAGGGTTGTTTTCATCGTATAACTTTTTGTGTTTATAGGCCTCACGGAAATAAAGCTTGGTCCTGCACACAAAAATCGCAAGGTCAATAACCCTGTGCAGAGGCATTTCTTCCGACTGTCTTGACCACTTCTCCCCTGTGTAACGCCATACTTTTGCAGATACGTCAACTCTGCCCCTGTCATTCCACTGTGCCAATCCTATAGATAAACCTTTTGCATCTGAATCTTGTATTCTTCCATCAATTTTGTCATAATCTTCCGATACTATAACAGGTTTATGCTTTAATGAAGTTGGTATTTTCACTTTTACTCCTCCAATCTACCAATTTTGTAATTTAGTAATTTAGTAATTTAGTATGTTACTAATTTTAGTATAAACATATACTAGTATTTTGTCAAACAGAATATTCGTTTATATCTTCAACTTTAAAAAAGCAACAAAAAACCTCCTGACCTTAAATCTTTTAACAGTACCAAAAACGTATCTTTCATAATGTTAAATATGCAACATAAAGGTTAAGAGGTTTTTTTATGTCTATTCCCTAGTAGATATAACTTATGGAAAACATCATAAAGCCTGCATTGAAAAGCCTAAGGAAAATGAAAATCATACCTGTAGGATTATGAAGCTTCATAATGCTCACAAGTTAAGTTAGTAAGTTTGCTTTTTAACCGCAGTAATAAATGCCAGCCTATAAACCCTTTGGGAAAGTTTAGTTACATACTGCTTTTATTAATTTATATTACTTTCGATAAAAGATTTCAGTATGATAAC
>JAAZCB010000974.1 GCA_012513545.1 Clostridiaceae bacterium | reverse complement strand
TATCCTTACCAATCTGGTTCTGTCCTATATAAATGGGTGGAGTATTTGTGAAAGTGCTGTTTTCTGACACATAAAGCTTGTAATCTATCCTGCCTCGAATGTTCCAGACATCATCCCACTCAATTTTTATCTTATTTGTTCCGGAGGAATAAGCATTTATACTTATATCAGTCAATACCTTCAACCTATTGGACGGTACCGATTCCGGACTTGTATACGTGGTATTGTCGATAACACGTGTATAATAAGCAGTCATGTCAACGTAGTAAATTGTACCTGATTCGAGCTCTTTCAGCCTGAAAGCATCAAGACTTCCCGGTAAGTTTCTCTCACGAAGGACACGTCCTTTTGGAGGCTTGTATTGCTTTGGCATTTCCTGAGTAAAAATATTCAAGTACCTTGCCTGGACACCCGCAGGAAAATCAACCTCCCATTTCAAGTCAACATAATTCTTGTCAAACTCGTTATAGCCAATAGGAGGCTCTCCCTCGTTTATAGACTCAGCCCTCACCTTGGAAGGGGGCAATTGAGGCTCATAATCCAGAGCATTGCTATAAATGCCAAACTGCATAAACTGGAGCAATATTATTACTAAAGCGCTTATTCTCTTAATCCTGGACATGGTTTCATCCCCCCTTTACCTATATATCACCTGTCAGTTTCAATAGCTTTACGAATGCCTGTGCAAGCTCAGCCCTTTTTATACTCGTGTCGGGCAGGAACGAATTTTCCTCCTCCAGCCCTAAAATACCCAGGTCAACAGCCATTAAAACATAGCTGTAGCTACTGTCACCTATACTCGCGTCATCCTTGATATGGAAGTATTTGTTTGGTACATATTTTTCCACATCCACGCCGGTTTTAAATGAGTAAACAAGCATGACTACTATAGCAGCCTCCTGCCTGGTTACATCCCGCAAAACCCCTCCCAGACCTATAAGACTCTCAAGCCCGTATTTTCTGGCCTTTTGATTTATTGTAAGCCCTGTAGCTTCAGCTTCCCTTCCGGTTACTTTTTCGTATAGCAGAATAATTTCCTTAACCTTGACACTGTCCTCAGGATAAAAGGATTTCATGGTGCCGAATACCTCTGTTAAATCATATTTTGACATAAGCAGGTTTATGGCCTGTGACAATGAGCTATCCCCTGTGATATCCTCTGACACGACTTTTAGGTTAAGAACAGTAAATTCACCGGTCTTAAAAACATTAAACGCTATTTTGTCTGCAACATATGCTATATCTGTAGAAAGTTTTTTCCATGTCTCTGTTCCGTCATAACATACATAAGGAAGATTCAACCCTGCTTCTGCTTTAAATGCAAGCTTCGTCAGCATAGGACTTCCAAATGCTGAAACCGTTTGGGTTTTAACGATAATTGGCCTTGAACCGTTTTTCCCTTCAAACCTGTTTTTAAGAAAATCCGACAGTTCCAGCTCAATATCATAAATCATATCTTCCAATATTTCTTCGATTTCACTTGATTTTTGAGTACTATCAGAAGTCTCCTCCAGAAATTCATTTAATTTTTGCTGCATCAGCCCCGATTCTTTGTTGTACAAAAGATCCTTAACCTGCTCCTTTAATTGTTGATACCTAAGCGAAGTTCCCAGAACCTCCATTTCAAACTCATTTACTTTTGACAAAGGTTTCAATTCTCGAGGTAATGACTCTTCCGAATCGTCTTTCCGGCTTGTCTTAATCCTGTAAAAGATGTCATTAACGTTTTTATCTTCTTTAAGCTTTGAAATTTCTTCACTTTCAAGATCAACAGTACCCGGCCTGAAAACATATTCCGCACCCCAAGTCCTTATCGCAAAGCTTTTGTTAACAGTTTCAAGAGCTTCAAATACACTTGCCGGAATATATATAATATCCTCCGAAACGCTCTGGGCATAATTTGAAATGTCAAGGGTATAAGTATAAGGGCCATTATTTATAATTGCATCCACAACCCTGTCTGACTTTAGCAGAAGCTTGTTACGACTGGCGTTTTTCATATCCATTCTCCAGAACATTTTCTCTTCAAACTCTGCAATTTTGTCATAAAAGGAGGCTTCTTTCCTAATTACCCCATCTTCATCCTCATAGTCCATCTGATTAAAATCCGTTCTCATATCTACCGGACCAACATATTTTGAGTACGAAACTATTGCCGGATCAACCGGATCTGTCCTTGCAGCTCGGACCTTAATATAATACTTGGTATTGGATTTCAAATCTACATGAATTAAAGATCCGTCATCAGTTTTTACAGGAATACTTTTTATCCTGGCATAATAATACACATAGTCTGTTCCGCTTGTTTCCGAATTTTTTTCAGGATAATAGGGAACTCTCCTTCCGTTTTCATCAATATACTGTTCCAGATCTTCATCTTTTAGCATTATATAATTATCATCACTATCGGTCCTCAAGGTTAGCTCGAACTTGTATCCCGGAATTCCTCTCCATCTTACTTCCAACTGATGATAGCTGTCCCTTGTTTCCATGCCTTCTTTAGAATGCACAAGAGTCTCGTCATTATTCTTATATACCTTGACATCATAAGAGGTATTGGGCTTCAGATTTACCATTCTGATATAAAAGGTCGAGCCAAATCTGCTAATCATGTATTTGTCCTTTGTTATATACCTGAACTTTAAATCATCTTCTGCCTTAAGGTATATGCTATAGTCCTCAGTTCTTGTTTTTAGGTCTTCATCGTTAAAGAAAAACCCCAGCTGCACATCCTTAACAACCTCTAAAAACGCCGGCTGCTTAATAAGGGTGGTTGTAACAGGAATGGATACCCATGAACTGACGCTGGTTTTATCCGTCTTATTAACCGCCTTTATGCTGAAATAGTACAGCTTGTTGGGAAAAAGCCACCTGTTGACTGTAAACCTTAATTCTTTGCTTACCGGATCATATTGAAAATTATCAGGTAAATTGCCAAGAGACGGATCCAGAACTATTTCGCCAAACTCCGTAAGGAAACCTTGATACAGTGCATCGTCCTGGCCAGTATACGAACCCTCATCAGCTCCAAGCCTTCTTGATGTACATATGATGTTATAAACTACATCGGTTTCCAGCCTGGTCCATGAAAAAACCACGCTTGAGCTTGAAATCAAATCGTTACCGTCTTTATCCTGTGCAATTCCAAAGTCTGAAGGAGCCAAGGGCTTCTTTGAAGAATCGTCCGGAGCTCCTATTATTCCCCTCACAGTAGTTACAGGAAGGAGAACAGTTGGTTCGGACTCACTGCTCTTACCTCCTATAACAAGCCTTGTTTTTGCGATAAAATAGTAAGTGGTATTTGGTCTGAGTCCTGTCCCGAACACGGAATATGCAGGCGTACCCTCCGAAAAATTCCTCACTGTCACCCTTATCGAAGTACTTTGATCATCATCATCACCAATAAACGTCAGATCACCATGCTGGAATTCGGTAGATCCTACTAGCCTGAAAGAATTGATATCACTCCTGGTACTTGCATAAATATCATAATATGTATTCTTTGCTGCATCCGCATCAGAAGTATAGTTGCTCCAGTCTATATTCACCTTGTCAAATTGAAGTTCTATATAATTTGATATCACTGTCGTTTCACCAATAGTAACATCTGCATCATTTACATTGAGTCTCAGGTCTTTGGGAAGCGGAACGTCAACTTCTTTTACTGCCCTGGTTGTAAAGCTTACTATAATCGATTTGTCTGACATATCTTCAAGCTCTGTAGAATTTCTATTGGGTGCGCTTGTAGTGTACATCTGCATATAATACACCTTGTTCGGAAGCAAAAATGCCGGGTAGTTTTCAGGGTTATCTATTGTTTCTTCAATTAGAGATACTTCTCCCGAAGCATCCATTCCGGAAAAATATGAACCTTTGAAAAGGTCAAACCCATTAATTGTGTATTCAAGCCTGTTTCCGTTCTCCTTAACACTCTTCGAAGAAAAATACAACACCTTTCTGTATTTAAGAGGAAAATACCCCAAAAGAATACCATCAGCTTTAAGTTCGGGAAAAGTCTCCATTTGAGTCTCAGTCTCATTTACATTTAAGAGAATATGAAATACAACATCCTTATCCGGCTCTTCATTAGCCCTGATTTCATCCCAGTTAGCCGGCTTTTCCCAGGAAATTGTTATATCGCTGGACTTTTGTACCTTATCTTCTCCGTTCTCTGTTATTATTCTTGTCACAAGCTTCCTGTCAATTACGATAATTCCCTTTGGTACAGGTGACTTGCTGATATCTTCCGAGAGGATGTAATACATGGGCATTGAATTAATCCTGTCACTGGTAGTATCTGTCTTTACGACTATCTTATAGTATATTTTATTATTTACCCCCACGCCCGATATCATTGTTATGGCACTTTCAACTCCAGGCGCAAAGAAACTGTCATCAATTGTCTTCCTTACTGCCCAGTCCCCGGGTATTGTCGGATCGTCACTTGACTGAATTTCATAAAACATCCTCGGCAAATCAAGACTTCCCTGGTTTGTTTTATAAACCTTTATGTAAATATTGTCTGATGAGTCTTTTGAAAGCTGAAACCTGATTGGGGTATAAGTATAAATGAATGGCCCCGCAAGAAGGCTTCCGTTCAAGTCGGATGGTTTTCCTACTGTTACTGCATACTTTGAGTCTCCGGCATCATTTTTATATGCAAGTTTGATATTCATGTAATAAACTGAACCGGGCAGGATATCTCCATCAGGCAAACCATACTCCTCTGCAGCAGGCAGTGGTGTATTAAGATCTTTCCTTCCGATCAGGTCAAAATACATATAGCCGTTTGCATCAGGACCAGAAATTCTCGATGTTACAGCCGGATTACCTGACACATGAGCCTTATACTCGGAATTATTATAGTCCACATTTATTGATGACTGATTAGAACCACTGTTAAGTGTTGAAAAACTGCTTGAAATATTAATTTTGAAGTTTAGGCTGGTAATTTCAACATTATTATTATATACACTGTTAAGGCCATTGCTTATTATACTGATTGAATCCGCCCCACTTGCATACCTGAATTCGCCAAGGGCTTCATTCCATACCTTTGGCATAACCCATTTGATATTAAGTCTGGGTTTTTCTCCGATTTCATAGCCGCCTCCAGGCAAAGCCTCCCTTTCCTGTTCCGCGCCGTCGGCATAAAATGTTATGCCTGGCAGAAAATAAACAAGCCCTTCAGCTATTTTTGTTCCACCTAGGTCTGTATTGTTAAACACCTCAACTCTTATATCATATATGTAATCATTCTGCATTTCTTCGAGGGTATATGTATTTATATCCTCATTGCTGACAATAGTTTGTAAGCCACTTTGTGGCGTATGGTAGGAAATACGGAAAGACTTGGCTGAGTTAGGCCTGTCCCAACCAAACGTCAGACTGCCGTCAGTAAGGTTCTTAATATAAATGTTAATGGGGCTTATTGCTGCATAAACATCCTGCAGTGTAAAGGTCATATATCCCAATATCAGATTTAATACCAGTAAAGTGGCAAGAAGTCTTTTTGAAGCTCTCATAGAATAACCCCCGAATGATATGGATCTATTATAATTTTAGCATATGAGACCAAAGCTGTACGTAGGTCAGAATTACTAATGCCGTATGCCGTTATACCTATAGGCCAATTAAACTGCGTAGCAGAAATTAAACACATTTTCCTACATATATTATCGGCATGATTATGTAAATTCATTATAAATTAATATAAGCCGATAGTACCTTATTTTAACTGTACCTGTCGGCTTATATTACTATCGGAATATAAAGGCTCTATCAATCAGGAACCCTTCTTTTTGACTTTCAACCTCGCCATGGCTCTGGCAAGAGCTGCTTTTGACTGTACATACTCTTCCTTGTTCATTCTTCTCATCAGTCTTTCCGCTGCCCTCTCTTTAGCAGCCTTAGCTCTGTTAATGTCTATTTCATCAGGCCATTCTGCAGTGTCCACCAGAATAATGGCCGTATCCTGCTTAACTTCCATAAATCCTTCACTCAAAACAGCTTCAATCCAAG
>JAAZCB010000973.1 GCA_012513545.1 Clostridiaceae bacterium | reverse complement strand
TACGGGTCGAATCAAACTCGCTTCGCTCAAACAGTGATTCGACTTATCCTTCGCTTCGTTAACATTCTCTAAAGCCTTTATGCAATGTTCTTTCCATAATATGGTTCACGATAATTAAATGCACCCGTAAATATCTTAATATGAATTGCACTATATATACAAATTAATATATTAACTTGACAAATGTCTTATAACTCTAAAAAGACCATGTGATAAAATCACATGATCTTTTGTAATGGAGCGGGTGAAGGGAATCGAACCCTCACAATCAGCTTGGAAGGCTGATGTTCTACCATTGAACTACACCCGCAAATTCTACTGGGATAACCTCTTAAAATGGAAATCCCAATTATTAGTGGAGCGGGTTACGAGATTTGAACTCGCGACTTTCACCTTGGCAAGGTGACACTCTACCGCTGAGTTAAACCCGCATCAATATTTGCAAAAGTAATTATATATACTATTAAAGCATTTGTCAAGGAATTTTACGAGGAAATTTAAGGTTTACTTTGTACTTTTACGAATTTAGGTTTATAATTGATATGCTGGCTGCAAAATTTATATGCTCATTTTTATCAAATTATTTTTTTTAGCAGTTAACTTTTTTGAGATATATTACGAAAAATATAATATGCATCGAAACCATTCCTTAATAATAACAAGCAATTTATTAATACTGGGTATAACGCAAGTTTTATGTTGTTAGTTTGGTTAATATGTTATATCATATTATTGAGGCGGATCTTTTAACAAGCAAGAACAAAAGTTGTTGTTATACAACAAACATAAAAACTTCTAAAAATAATGGAGTGATTAATATGGAATTAAAAGTAGGAGAGCTTGTTTCCATACGGCATTTCTCAGGAACAAAACTTTTTAAGAGTCTGGTACTTGAGTCAAGCGACGATACCTTGCTAGTAAGGTTCATAGAAGAGGTTACACTTCTCAACTGTTCTGAAGGAGACCCAATAGTACTTGGCTCCGAATTTGAAAACGAAGTATACATATCCAGCTGCACCATATTGAGAATAGATAAGGCTCAAAACTGTATACAACTGAAAATTGACAGTTATGAAACCGCTGCAAATAAAAGACTGTTTGTAAGGTTTCCTGTTTCAGTTTATGCAGAAGCACAAATCGGTGAATCTCAAAAAAAACATTTAACAATGGTAAAAAACATTAGCTTCAACGGAATGATGATATACTCCAAAACAGACTTCCCTTTATACCAGGAGCTTAAGTTTGATATTCTTGCAGGCGTTACAATACATCTAAAAGCTACAATTATAAGAAAAGTAAAAGACACCTACAATTATGAATATGGTTTAAAGATTGTATATACAGACGTTCATACTCCAAATCTTTTAAAAAAATATCTGCTGCTGTTAAAAAAGGAGCAGGAAGATTTTCTCAAAAAGTTTAAGGGGTAATAGCAGTAATTAATTATTCCTGCTGTAAACCAACATGTACTGGAATATTCATTATTATAAACACATTTCTTAACCTCTTTCAAACGAAGTGAAAGAGGGAAAACTCCAGGACTCGATATCCCGGAGTTTTTATTATGCGCCATTTCCCGAAGGGAAATCAGGCAAAAAGCAAGGGACTCGATGTCCCGAAGCTTTTTAATATAGCTATATTAAGAACTTTAACATCCTCACTGTAACACTTTTATTATGTTATAACACTGATAATAGTGTTATTTCATGACAAATCTTCAGTTATACTTTAGTCTCCTATAAGAATAAAATGCGGTAAGCAAAAACAATAATATCACTCCAATAGAAATGGTGAAACTTTCAGGTCCAAATTGAACTTTACTGTCTTCTTTGATTTTTTCAAGCTCCCTTATTTTTGCCTTAAGCCTCATTAATTTACTAATGTTTTTAATGTCAGACTCCTTAACATCAGCCTCGCTTAAGGTTCTCTCTACAAACCTTCCAGCACTTTCCACAAGAGTCTTATGCTCAAGTGATAGTTCCTTTTCGAGAGGCAGCCCTTCTATTAATTCTTCAGCAGGCTTAGAGGAATTTATTTTGAATATGGCAGTCATTTTTATGTCTCTGTCAGGTTGGATTGTCAAGCTTGAGTTCTTTTCATTCTTATATTCTTCCAAATTGCTCTCCCAGCCTTCAAAACTGTATCCGGGCTTTGGAAAGGCCGTGATTTCAATAGGTATATTCTTGAAGTATTCTCCCGTCCACCTATCAGGTTTCTCAACACCTGGGGTATTCTTATTTATCTCAATATGATTAATTCTAATTAACCCTCTACTTGAATCTGTATTCAGAGATACATTTACCGTCCCTTCCAAATTAAAAAAATCATTTATGTGCTGCCTTTGAGCATCGGGACGTAGCCTTGAATAATTGATCATCTTTTGAACATTTTTATCCCAATCCTCAACCTCCCACCTCTTAATGTATTCTTTCATCTCGGGTTTTAAAACATTATACATTTCAAGAATTCTTTTTACAACTCTTTCCTTTTTAAAAGAAGTATTAAGATGGTCTGCAAAGCGGTTTATGAACTCAGTTTTAAAGCTTTCATTCTTAATCAGTGAGTTAATTAGAATATTCGGCCATTCTTCGCCGGTTTTCTCGTTGATACCGCCAACAGCCCAGTCAAGAGCATTAAAATCAGGTTCACTAAAGCGCCCGAAGGCATAATCCTGGTCAAACATAAGCCATCTCCATCTGCCATCATGTCCGAATGGAGCATCTGGAGTATAACTACTCGTTTTAAGCCTCCAGAACCTTATGTTGTTTTGTGGCCAGTCGGTATTGCAAATAAATGCACGATAAATAGTAATCCATAAAATTTTCAATATCCATTTGAGTTTTTATATACTCGTAGTTAGAGTTTAGAGACATGTCATTTGATACCAGGAAATTCAACATATCTTTATAGTGTTTCTCATCTCCCTGAAGTCCCTCATCAAGCACTGCATTGTTTTCCAAAATAACTACATCATCAGGCTCTACATCGTAGGTGTTCTCTAAATAGTGTTCATCGTATCTTTCCCTGATATTATGAATTCCCCAGTACTCACCATTCAAATAAAGAATAGAAGGCCTGTAGGCCTGAGTATCAACTGTTGTGTGAGAGATAAGGCTTTGGGCCAATGCATCCCTGAACATCGTATTGAAACAATCATTTCCACTATTCCTAATAAGAAACGACCTGAATCGAGTAACAGGTTCATCACTCCCTGCTTTGGTAAGGTCAGGAAACAACTTGTAATTAATTTCATTTTGATAATCATATTCATATCTCGCATGTATTCTGAAAGTTTTCTGAGAGGTCATCCTGCTGGTTCCCCCATGAATTCTTATCCCTACATTTTGAGAAAATCCTAAAGTATCTGAATCTTCGAAAAGCTCAATATGAGCCGGCTTTTCCCATTCATCCCCTTTTTCCATATAATTAGCAGGTCTCTGCCAGATTTCAAGAGTGGGATCAAAGTTTTCATCATAAATTTTACCGGGAATATACATTCCCTTTTCATAGTCGAATAAATATCCACTGTCAGTTACTATAGATACTACAGGCAAAGAATATTTTCTTTTTATATTTTCTTCAACAAAAAAGGTATGCGTTACAATATCCGAAGCAATACTTCCTTTATATGCTTTTGCACGCACTATTGATGCTTTGGATACTTCTTCAAGAGGTTTTCTAAATTCAATTGCAGATGTTATTTCAGATAATAGATTCGGCTCACCTTTTCTGCTTTTTATGCTGATTGGTTGACCATCATATATGTAGGTAGTTTTTTTTTTGGCTAATAACTTATCGTCTTTATTGTCATTAATGTCCTTATTGTATAAGTACTTTATATTATAGTAGTCACCTGCTCC
>JAAZCB010000972.1 GCA_012513545.1 Clostridiaceae bacterium | reverse complement strand
GAACTGCCGATGTGATTAAATTTCCCCCACGATTGTATGCTGTCCCTGATGGTTTCATCATATTGAGCCATGTGTTTAATGGTACCGACAGCGATATTTCACTTTTCTGGATGGATAAAAGTGGCGCATTATTGCTCCGGAAAGAGGAATTCCACCTTCCTGGCGACCAGTTTGGCACCGATATCCTCCGGGAAAACGACGGAAGCCTGATTATTACAGGCGCACAAACGACGGGAAATGATTTAGACGCCATTCTGATTAAAACAGATCCGATGGGTAAATATGGTGACTAATCTGTGAAATGAGCGTTAATTAGTTGATCCTTAATAATTGTTAATGATTTGATTATCAGCAATTTACGGTTTTAAAAACTTGTTTTTCCCGACAAAAGAAAAAAAGTCAACATCTATGTTTAACATTAAAAATAGGAATTATGAATAAATTATATAAAGGCGCAGTTTCTTTTAGGAAAAAGGATTTTGAAACACACAAAGCTTTATTTGGCGACTTAAGTAATTCGCAAAAACCTCATTCCCTTTTTATTGGATGCTCGGATTCCCGTTTGGTGCCTTCGCTTATAACTTCCACTCTTCCAGGCGAGTTATTTATAATACGTAACATTGCCAACATCATCCCTCCTTATAAAAAAGGAATAAATTTCCCGGCTACCAGTTCGGCTATCGAATACGCTGTTCTTTCTTTGGAAGTCGAGAATATTATTGTTTGCGGACACTCAAATTGTGGAGGTTGTGCATCGTTGTATAAAACTGAAGAACAATTGAAGGATTTACCCCATACTAACCTTTGGCTCGAATTAGCACGTCCGGTTAAAAACAGAGTAATGCAAATGCTCCCTAAAGCCACCTTTGCCGAACGGGAATGGATGACTGAACAAATAAATGTAGTGGAGCAAATAAATCATTTATTTACTTATCCCTATATACTTGAACGTTATAACAACGACAAATTAAATATTATCGGTTGGTATTATGTAATTGAAACGGGCGAAATCTATAACTATGACGTTGATAAAGGTTTTTTTGAATTGATTAATGGGTAACCTTCTGTGTTTTGATAAGATTGTTATCCACACTGTTTACTATCATCCAGGATATTATTTTTGCGATTGATTTACAGTGAGATAACTATAAAATTCTTTTTGCCAGGATATTTTTGTTCATAAATACTGGATCCTTCATCCCCAGGGGAAATGTACTTGATTTCTTTAAAATAATCTTTTCTAAACATTTTTTCTGTTTCGAGTGGCAATTCAATATTATCAATCAATAAAACTGAATTTCCTCCATCTGCTGTAAAGCTGGATAAGGTCTCTTTGAGTGTGAAAAGCTCTATTTTAACAACCTCTTTTACTCCTTTATTTTCATACGATGCCAAATCTGTTTTATTCGTACTGCGTTGTAATGACTTTATGAAAACCGGGTTAAGAGCTTCAAATATTTTCTGTGTAATCACAGTATTGTTTAAGGTGTAGATAATTAAGTCCTTAGAAATTTCATTGGGAATGAAATTTCGAGTATAAATTTTTATGGCTGCGACACCTTGGCCAATTGTATCTGATAATGTTGCATCAGAAACAAGTACCATTTTTAAAGAATCATTTTTGACAAATTTCACTTCCTCAAATGCCTGGGGCATTAATGTAGTTACAAGAGTACGTGAATAATAGGGCATCAGCTTATCATTGATGTAATAATTCCACGATTTCAAATAGGTGGCATTGGATGACCCGATTCCGCTTTCCAAAGTGAGCGATCCCCCGCCGGGAATTAATTCAAAAGTTTTTTGCGTAATCATACGTTCGCCTTCAGAGTGAACCGAGAATGTAAAGCCATGGGTATTTGCAATGTATCGGGGATCGATGGAATTATAAATGCTCCCGGATATGGGCCAAACAATGCTCGCGCCAGGTTGTTGCAATACAATGGTTTCTTCATTGTTTATTTTCAGATCACGACTGCAATTCTCTTTATTGGTACAACTTGTCATTAACGATATAATGATTATGACAAGTGTTAAATGATCCCTTAAATGGAATGATTCTAAACTAATATTTTTCATAAGGCTTAAAGTTTATAATTCAAATTTCTGCAAAATAAATGAATAGAACAAG
>JAAZCB010000971.1 GCA_012513545.1 Clostridiaceae bacterium | reverse complement strand
TAAACGCCGCTCCAGTAAGCTTTTTATTTTCCAAAATAATTCCTCCTGATTTGTTGCAATAAAAATAATTACTATGTATTTTGTATTAAATCTTTAGTATTTATCAATTAAAAGCTCTCTTATCAGGTTAAAAGCAAACAGTGAGGTCATATTCCTTATTTTCTCCCTGCCTCCCCATAGTTTCAACTCTTTCCACTGTGTTCCGGATTTATCGGATAAAGCCAGATATACAAGTCCGACAGGTTTTTCGGCTGTTCCTCCCTCCGGACCGGCAATTCCTGTTACAGCCACACCAATATCAGTACCTGCAATTTTTCTAATACCCTCTGCCATTTCAACAGCTGTTTCCCGGCTCACCTCACCATATTTTTCAATAGTATCTCCCTTTACGCCAAGGCTCTTGATTTTTGACTCATTACTGTAGGATACAACTGTACATTTAAATACTTTTGATATACCAGGTACCTTGGTGAGCTTGTAGGAGATAAGTCCTCCCGTACAGGACTCGGCAAAGGAAACAGATATATTCTTTTCCATAAGAAGTTTTGCTGCAACTTCCTCAAGCTCCTCATTTTCCGTACTATATACCGCACCCTTCAGTCTTGTAATAATTTCCTTCTCATAGGGTTCTATCTCTCTGATTGCATCTTCTTGCGTCAATGCTTTGGAAGTCAGGCGTATTGTCACCTCTCCTTCCTTGGCATAAGTAGCTATGGTAACTTTGTCCTGTACGTCGATTAAATCCATAATGGTATCTTCAAGCTGTGATTCTCCTATCCCGAAGGCTCTCAAATACTTCGAAACAATTTTATGTCCACATTTATTTATAAGATAAGGAATTACAGTATCTTCAAACATAGGCATCATCTCGGATGGTGGACCCGGCAGCATAATTATTATCTTATTATCATTTTCCATGATACAGCCTGGTGCAGTACCGTTATTATTTTCAATTATTATGCTGTCTTCTGGTAAATAAGCCTGCTTTTTATTATTATCAGTCATTTTTCTTTTTAATTTCTTAAAAAAATATTCAATTTTTTCAAGGCTTTTTTCATGTAAGACCAACTTTTTTCCGAACATTAAAGCAGCGGTTTCCTTAGTAAGATCATCCTGAGTGGGACCTAATCCACCAGTCATAATTACCAGCTCCGCCCTTTTCAAAGCTATTTCCAAACTGCTTTTTAACCTCTCAGGGTTATCTCCAACCACACCATGAAAGTATACGTTAATTCCTATACTATTAAGTCTTTCTGATATATAACGGGCATTTGTATTTACTATTTGCCCCATCAAAAGCTCTGTACCAACTGCAAGTATTTCTGCATTCATATTTGTATATCTCCTATTTTCTTTACTATTTTGTTACATATTATATCAATATAGATTGTAAAATAAAAGTTGCATTATGTTTTATATTTTATTAGTATGAAATCTAAGATATAATAATTAATATACTAATTAGAGAATAAGGGAGGCATAACAATGGATAGCAAAGTAGTAAAGAAAATTACAGTAATCGGCGCAGGATTTGTTGGTTCCACTACAGCTTATACCTTAATGATAAGCGGTCTTGTTTCAGAAATTGTACTGATTGACATAAATAGTGAAAAAGCCGAAGGCGAAGTTATGGATATGAACCACGGAATGCCCTTTGTCAGACCGGTAAAAATCTACAGAGGTGATTACAGTGACTGTTCGGGTTCGGATATAATAATAATAACAGCCGGAGCAAATCAGAAGGAGGGAGAAACAAGGATAGACCTTGTAAGAAAAAATACAACCGTATTCAAAAGCATAATCTCTGAAATAGTAAAGTATAATACTGACTGCATTCTCCTCGTGGTTACAAACCCGGTGGATATACTTACATATATTACCTACAAACTATCCGGCTTTCCCAAAAACAAAGTAATCGGCTCCGGAACTGTTTTGGACAGTGCCAGATTCCGTTACCTTCTTGGCGACCACGCAGGTGTTGATACAAGAAATGTACATGCATATATCATAGGAGAACACGGAGATACGGAAGTTGCTGCCTGGAGCCTTGCAAATATAGCCGGTATTCCAATGGACTCTTTCTGTAATGAATGTCACAGGTGCAAAGACGGATTATCCAAATATAATATATATGAAAGCGTTAAAAACTCAGCATATGAAATAATCGAAAAGAAGGGGGCAACCTATTACGCTGTTGCTCTTGCTGTCAGAAGAATAGTTGAAGCAATTGTAAGAGATGAAAACTCAATCCTTACAGTATCAAGTATCCTTGAAGGACAATACGGTATAGATGATGTTTGCCTTAGTGTACCAACAATTGTTAACAGAAACGGTATAGAGAAAATACTTAATGTTCCTTTAGAAGAAAAAGAAATAAAGCTCTTGACAAAATCAGCAGATACTCTGAGAGAAATATTAGGTAATATCGGGTATTAATTCCTATTTATTTTTGCCTGTAATAGTTTATAATTCAAATAAATGAAATGCATTTTTACATAATTCATTTTCATAAAGTGGATTATGTTATATACACAAGGGGGCTAAAATGAACGAATCAATCAAACCATTAAACAGAATTGTAACAAATATAGAAAATGTTATTGTGGGAAAAAGAAGTTCTATTGAGCTTATTCTAATATCCCTAATTTGTGATGGTCATGTTCTTATTGAAGATGTTCCAGGGGTCGGTAAAACAAGCATTGTTTCTTCTCTGTCCAAATCGGTAAACGCATCCTTCAAAAGAATTCAGTTCACACCCGACATTCTTCCTTCGGACATTACCGGCTTTACTATTTACAACCAGAAAGACAACAAGTTTGAATATCATCCGGGCAGTATTATGAGCCAAATAATACTTGCTGATGAAATAAACCGAACCTCACCAAAAACTCAGGCAAGTCTGCTTGAAGTAATGGAAGAAAAGCAGGTTACAGTTGATGGCACTACTTATCCCGTTCCGCGACCTTTTATGGTTCTGGCTACCCAAAACCCTGTAGAGTATTTGGGAACTTACCCTCTTCCTGAAGCTCAGTTGGACAGATTTTTTATGAAGGTATCCATAGGGTATCCCGACAAATTTGAAGAAAGCCTTATTCTATCAAGGTTCCAGCTCGCTAACCCTATAGATTCGCTAGAGCCTGTAGCTGAAGGCAGTGAAATAATTGAGCTTCAAAACGAGGTAAAAAAAGTTTATGTTGATAAAACAATAAATGACTATATAGTGGAAATAGTCAGCAAGACAAGGTGGCACCAGGATATAAGCCTTGGAGCAAGTCCGAGAGGTTCAATTTCTCTTTTTAGAGCTTCTCAGGCATGGGCTTTTTATAACGGCAGGGCTTATGTTCTTCCCGAGGATGTAAAACGTATGGCGTTACCTGTGTTATCACACAGGATAGTATTAAGACAGGAAGCAAGACTGAAAAAAATAACCAGTGATGAAATAATTGAATCTATATTAAAAGCGGTTAATATACCATTGGTGGAAAATTATGAAAAGAAATAGAATACTTTATTTCAGCCTTTTGTTTCTGTCTTTCGTATTTGTATACTTTTATGGAGGAAGAATTCCATATATGCTTTTTCACACAGTAATTGTTCTTCCAATAGTTTCAATTACTCTTACTGCTATTGCCTTTTTTAGGTTCAAGTATACCCAGGATATAAATAAAAGGTCAATCGTAAAGGGTGAAGAAGTCGAATATTCCTTCAGCATTCACAACGAAGACCTCTTTTTGTATCCTTATATAAAAGTTAATTTCCAGGGCAACGAAACAGTTTTTTTCAAGCAGTTCCATGCAAAAAACTTTTCTCTTCTTCCCTTCAGGAAAAAAACCTTTACCTTTAAATTAAACGGAAAGTATAGGGGTGAATATGCTGTAGGCATTAAATCATTTGAGTTTGAGGACTTTTTGGGGCTTGTGAAGCTCACCTATAACCCTATGGAATCAAAAATAGTCAAGGTAACCCCTAGAATTGTCAATCTTGACAATTTAAACATTATGACTGATTATTCATCAGAATCCCATTCAGCGCAAAATAACCGCAGTGAAGATACCTCAAACTATTTCAGATGTGAGAAAATATGCTTATGGAGACAGCCTTAAAAAAATACACTGGAAGCTCTCGGCAAAAATGAATGAACTACTAGTGAAAAACTTTGAAAGCACTTCAAATGCTAATTCTGTGCTTATATTGGATTTGAAAAGAGGAGGAAATAATCCCGAAAGAAATGCTATAGTGGAAGATAAACTCATAGAATGTGCCGTTGCTGTAGTATATTACTGTCTTCGCAACTGGATTCCGGTAAACCTTGTTTATTACAAGGATGGTTTTATAGATATGGAAGCAAAAAATGCATTCCAGTTCGATGGTATTTATGAAGTTCTGTCAAAAGTAAGTTTCGATCAGACCATTGAGCTTAAGGATATTCTTAAAATCTATGTTATGAACAACATGAAAAAGACTGATATTATGTTATTTACATCAAATTTAAATTACAAGCTGTATGATGAAATCTATAAAACAAAACTTAGTGGCTACGATATAAACCTGATCTACGTTCCTTTAGAAAGCGAAGCAGATTTGAGTAATTTGGAGACCGATAATATTTTAAGGGATCTTCCCGAGATTGGTGTATCAGCTTATGTTATTGATGCACATGAAGAAATT
>JAAZCB010000970.1 GCA_012513545.1 Clostridiaceae bacterium | reverse complement strand
AGAGAACTGAAAAAGGTAAAAGTCTTACTGATCTATTAGACTGCTACACAATTTTTGATGTAGAGACAACAGGATTGGATACTTTTTTTGATGAAATTATTGAAATTGGAGCAATAATGCTAGATAGCGAATTAAATATTGTTGACACTTTTCATTCCTTTGTAAAACCAAAATATTTTAAGAAGCTGTTCTCTGTAGTAAAAAAGAAAACAAACATCCAGCAGGAAGATATTAACGGTGCAGAGCTTTTCAGGGAAGTGGTAAATTCTTTCAAACAGTGGATAGGAAATGAGTATATTTTGGTAAGTTGGGGACATGATGATATTCATCATTTAACTGAAAACTGCAGGTACAACAAGATTAATACAGATTGGCTATATAGAAATATCGATATGCAAAAGCAGTTTTCAGAAGTACATAATTTACCTCCAGGGCAGAGGCTAAGTCTTGAAAATGCATTAAAGTTTAGTGGAATTCAAATAGAAGAAACCCTTCACAGGGCATTGATAGATGCAGAATATACTGCAAAAATTTTCTCTGTAATATTTAAAGAGCTTGACCTTGAAATATTTACTCCTGTAAAGGTTAAGCGAAAACGCAGGTATAAACCAAAAACCATAAAAGCAACTGAAGTATCTGACAATAATAAGCTATAAGGTCACAAACAGGTAAAGATAAGCCTATCCTTACCTGTTTACATGTGTTTATGTTACAGGCCGCCTCCCAGAATTTCCATGGCTTTTCTAACCTCATCAGCACCAGGTTCTCTCACACCTTCAAGTTCGTATGTCAGTCCAAGCTTCTCCCATTTGAAAGCACCCATCTTATGGTAGGGAAGAACCTCTACCTTCTCGACAGTTTTTAACTGCCTGATAAAGTCAGAAGCCGCAGTAAGATCGTCCGTATCATCCGTCAAACCAGGTACCAGTACATATCTTATCCATATCGGTATACCCTTTTCTGATAAATGCATGGCAAACCTTTTTATTTTTTCATTACCCACGCCGGTTATTTTCATGTGTTTTTCTTCCAAAGCATGTTTTATGTCCAGAAGCACCAGATCGGTATAATCAAGCAAATCCCGGACCTTATCAATATCGGCAAACCCACTGGTATCAAGTGCAGTATGAACATTTATTCCTTTAGCCAGTTTGAAGACCTCGGTAACGAATTCCGCCTGAAGCGTAGGTTCTCCACCTGTTACGGTTATACCTCCTCCTGAAAACCTTAAATAATTCATGTATTTCTTAAGTTCTTCAATAACAGCCTCAGGAGAGTATTCAGTACCGCCTTTCGCATCCCAGGTGTCCCTGTTGTGGCAGTATACGCACCTTAAAGGACAACCCTGCATGAAAACAACAAATCTTATCCCGGGTCCGTCCACCGTTCCAAAAGACTCAAAGGAATGTATCCTTCCTTTTATGGACATAACTACACCTCACCTTTTATATTTTTTCATGAATGGTCCTATTAATAACATCAAGCTGCTGTTCCCTTGTAAGCTTTACAAAGTTTACGGCATAACCCGATACCCTTATCGTTAATTGAGGATACTTTTCCGGATGTTCCATTGCATCGAGCAAAGTTTCCCTTTCAAACACGTTTATATTTATATGATGGCCTCCCTGTGAGAAATAACCGTCCAGCAGAGCCTTAAGATTATTAATCCTTGCCTCCTCATCCCGTCCTATAGCTTTTGGTATTATTGAAAAGGTATAGGATATTCCATCCTGTGCGTATTCATAGGGCAGCTTGGCTATACTGCTAAGGACTGCGAGAGCTCCTTTAATATCTCTTCCATGCATTGGATTGGCACCGGGCGCAAGAGGTTCTCCCTTCTTTCTTCCATCAGGTGTATTACCTGTTTTTTCACCATACACAACATTTGAGGTAATTGTGAGAATAGAAAGTGTAGGCGTAGAACTCCTGTATGTCCTCTGCTTCCTGAGTTTATCCATAAAGGTTTTAACTATAAAGGTAGCGATGGAATCCACTCTTTCATCATTGTTTCCATATTTAGGGTAATCACCTTCAACCTCATAGTCAATCACAGTATTTTTTTCGTCACGGATGGCTTTTACCTTTGCATGCTTTATTGCACTTAATGAATCTGCAACAACCGATAAGCCTGCAATACCGCATGCCATAGTTCTGAAAACCTCCCTGTCGTGAAGTGCCATCTGAAGACGCTCATAAGCATACTTGTCATGCATGTAGTGTATCACATTCAGGGTATTCATGTACAGTCTTGCAACCCAGTCCAAAACCATATCAAAACGCCTCATTACATCATCATAGTCAAGGTATTCCGTCTCTACTGCCGAAAACAGCGGTGCTACCTGATTTCCCGTCATCTCATCCCTTCCGCCGTTAATCGCATAAAGTAAGGCTTTAGCCAGATTACACCTCGCGCCGAAAAACTGCATCTGCTTCCCGAGTCTCATAGCCGAGACACAGCAGGCAATTCCATAGTCATCACCCCAATAATGCCTCATAATATCATCGCTTTCATATTGTATCGAGCTTGTATGGATAGACACTTTGGCACAGAATTTCTTAAAGGCCTCCGGAAGGTTAACCGACCAGAGAACGGTCAGATTAGGTTCCGGCGCAGGTCCAAGGTTAAAAAGCGTATTAAGTATACGGAAGGAGGATTTGGTTACAAGTGTCCTTCCGTCTAAAGACATTCCCCCTATGCTTTCTGTAACCCATGTAGGGTCTCCGCTGAATAGCTTTTCATACTCTGGCGTCCTCAGGAATCTCACTAATCTGAGTTTTATCACCAGCTGGTCAATCAGCTCCTGAGCACCCTCCTCATTAAGAGTACCTTCCTTTAGGTCTCTCTCAATATATACATCAAGAAACGTAGATACCCTGCCCAGACTCATTGCTGCTCCATTCTGCTCCTTAATTGCCGCAAGGTATGCAAAATATAACCACTGAACTGCTTCCATTGCATTTTTCGCAGGTAATGAAATATCAAAACCGTATCTTGCGGCCATTTCCTTAAGCAGCGCCAGGGATTTAATCTGTTCCGATATTTCCTCCCTGTTGCGGGCTGTCTCATGATCTATATAATCGAATTCCAGGTTAACCTTTTCGTACTCTTTTTCGGAAATAAGCCTGTCTACCCCATACAACGCCACCCTGCGGTAATCTCCAATAATTCTTCCTCTGCCGTATGCGTCAGGAAGACCTGTTATTATTCCGGCCTTTTTGGCTCTTCTCATTTCAGGTGT
>JAAZCB010000090.1 GCA_012513545.1 Clostridiaceae bacterium | reverse complement strand
TTTCTTCAAAAAATACTGAATTTATTAAAGTCAGAAACATTCAATGTTTTGGAATTTGATAAACTCTTAAGGGAATTGAGTAAAAGTAATATTATTGCCAGTGACGTTAATCCGCCAGGCAGGCCTTTGGCTGCAAAGTCATCTGAAGTGAAGCCTGCACCATTAAGTCAGCTTTTAACGGGGGAAACACAGAAGGAAAGCAAATCTGCTAAAGCAAACCAACAGAGCGTTGTTCAAACAAAAGAAGAAGTACCGGTGCCTCCTAAAGTTGAAATACCAAAAATGAGACCTGATATTCCAAAATACGATTTGCCGGAAAAGGCGGATCAGGGAAACGGCAAGAGTATGAAATACAAGTCTGAAGCGATGATTGCTGGTATTGTTCTTCAGTCAGTTATTGTACTGCTTGCAGGTGTTGTTTTGTTTACAGGTATATTGAAGCCACTTGGAAATGATATGGCTGTAAATGTATTTGCTTTGCTTGTTATAGGCGGTGCAGCAAGTTATTTTGTATGGAAAAAGATTTTAAGCAGCAGTAATATGGTTGAGTGTGATGCTTCAGGTAATGCAGCCGGCAATAAAATAAACATGGGAAAAATGGAGATAAGACCTGCAAGGGAGAGGATTGATGTTCAGTCTCCCGTCAATAAACCTAAGGACAATGCGAAAGCCGCGATTGAATCACCTCATGAAGATGCTGGCAGAAAAATAATTGAAGATAAAAGAGAAGATTTTGTAAAGGTGGAGATGCCCAAAATACAAAATTACGAGGATACTGTAATGATAGAAGTCTCAGTTGTAAGATCACCGTATCTTGAGGGCAGAAGCAACGGCACCGTTGAAGAAATAATAATAAATAAAATGAGTTTTGTAATCGGAAGGCTACCTGACCAGGTCGATTATGTTAGCAGGAACAATGCAGTTGGTAAAGTACATGCAGAAATAATAACACGAGATGGAAGGTATTATCTTAAGGATTTGAATTCCAGAAACGGTTCTTTTATAAATGGCGAGAGAATTGACAGCGGTAAGGAATATGAGATAAATAACAATGACAGGATATCCTTTGCAAACAGTGATTACAGGTTCATTGTGCCTTGAGTAATATTTGTCATTTTCTTTCCATGCATAAGCCATATATATTTTATGGTTTATAAGGTATATAAGACGCTGACATTTATAACATAAACCATATAGGATGTGGAAACATGCCTGCAAGAAGATTTGTTATCGGAGCAATGACTGATAAAGGCAATTTAAAAACGTCCAATCAGGACAATATTTTAGTAAAGGTTGGGGAAGGCAGAGAGGGAGAGTTTGCTCTTTTTCTTGTGGCAGACGGTATGGGAGGACTTGCTGCAGGGGAAATAGCAAGCAGAATAATTGCTGACGATTTTAGCTTTTGGTGGAGTAACAACCTGTCGGATTTGATCCACAAGGATGAAAATTTAAACATGGGACTATTGGATTTTGAACTTAATAATCTTGTAAAATCCATTAACGGAAATATAATTGATTTTGGCAGATCGATAAACGAAAAAGCTGGTTCAACCCTTTCCATGCTATTTGTTTATAAAAATTATTATGTAATCAAACACATTGGCGACAGCAGGATTTATCTTATTAACAACACAGTAACAAGGCTAACTGAAGATCACTCATGGGTAGCGCAGCAGGTTAAGGAAGGCAGGCTGACTGAAGCTGAAGCTAAAGTCCATCCTAAAAGGAATGTTCTAACCCGATGCCTTGGAGTTGTGGAAAATATTCAACTGTATGAAAAACATGGAGAAGTAGAGCCGGAAGATAGTTTTCTTATATGCAGCGATGGTTTTTACAACTATATGGATGAAGGTGAAATTCTTGAATCCGTCTCAAACTGTAAAAAGGAAGATGGGGACGTTCAGGAGTGCCTTGCAAAGCTTCTAGAAGAGATTAAGCTTAGAGGAGCCCATGATAATGTTTCAGCCGTACTGGTAAATCAGTGCATTGTGGGAAGTGATGGAATGAGGTTTCCTTTTAAAGGAGTAATAAAAAAAATAACCGATAGTTTTGTCAGGTGGTGAATACAAATAGTTGTTAAGTATATTGAAGTTATAATACTACTGGTACTGGCAATGGCGAGTGATATCAAAGGTTACAAAATCAGGAACAAGCTAACCTTTTCTTTTATGCTTGCAGGTCTTTTAACTAATCTTATTCTAGGAGGAGTCAAAGAAGGTTCGCAAGCTTTATTAGGAATTATTGCTCCGTTTGTTTTGCTGATATTGTTATATGTAATGAGGTTTATGGGCGCAGGAGATATTAAGCTTTTTTGTGCATTAGGTGCAATTCTTGGCTTTAAGGCTGTACTTCAGGTAATGGTATATTCCTTTATTGCAGGGGGCGTAATTGCAGTAGTAATTCTCCTGATCAGAAAAAATGCAAAAGAAAGACTATTATACCTGTTCAACTATTTTAAGCATTGTGTACTGACATTTTCACTTCAGCCATACACCGATTTTGACAATAAGGACGGTGGTAAGTTTAGATTTGCATATGCTGTGGCTAGTGGAGGAATAATCTATATATTGCTTAGCGTTTTCAAATAAGACAGGTTTTCTTGTTTTCATTGAAAAACCAGTTCCTATGGGGTAAAATGAATACATAATTTTGTTTTTTTAAGGATGAATTGTGAATGGCAAAAAAAAAGAAGGAAAATAATATACTAACCCGTATAGGCTGTAAAAATACCCAGTCAAGGCAGGCTATAATTGGGGTGCTGGAAAATGCAAGCTGTCCGTTATCAGCAGAAGATATTTATTTGAAGATAAAAGAGCTTGGAACCTCGGTAAATTTGTCTACTGTTTACAGGACACTTGAACTTATGGAAAGCAAGCAGCTTGTTGACAAGAGTATAACAGTTGACGGCAAGGCAAAATATGAGCTGACAGTTGATGGACACCGTCACCATCTTATATGTACAAATTGCCACAAATCGGTACCAATTGACATTTGTCCCCTCGATAAACTTCAAAAGGATGTCGGAGAGAAAACAAATTTTGATATAACAGGGCATAAACTCGAGTTATATGGGCTTTGTCCAAAATGCAGGAATGACTGACCTTCGCATAAAGCGGAGGTTTTATTATTTAACCTCTTTCGAACGAAGTGAAAGAGGGAAAAACGGAGGAATTCGATGTCTCGAAGCTTTTTTTATTGACTGATAGGCATTGCTAATGTATAATTTAACGTAATGCAAATGATTTGCATTTGAATTTGTGTGTTTAAGTATTACCCTTTGGGGATATAATCAATTTTGTAGGATTGATTCACAAAAGATATTATATAAATACGCAGTGGAGGGAAAAAGTGAAAAGAACATTTTATTTACTAACTGTATTGGTATATGCAATTTTTTTGTCAATTTCCTCAGGATGCTCAAAAAATCAGGCTGTTTCAGGTCTAGGAGATAAAGATCAAAGGATGTTGGTGTATACAAGCTTTTATACCATGTATGATTTTGCAGAAAAGATCGGTGGTGACAGGATAAAGCTTCAGAATCTTGTTCCGGCCGGAACTGAGCCACATGACTGGGAACCTTCACCTAAAATGATTGCAGGTATTGAGAAAGCAGATGTATTAATCTACAATGGTGCAGGCATGGAAGCATGGGTAGAAGATATGCTGGACTCAATGAAAAATAAAAGCTTCATTGTTGTGGAAACCTCAAAGGATATCAAGCTTTTGGAAGGTTATCATGAGGAACATGACAAAGGGCATGATGATGAGAGTGATATAAAAAATGGAGATCATGAGCATGAAGATTCAAGGTATGACCCTCATGTCTGGCTGGACCCCATGAATGCTAAAAAGCAGATGGAAGCAATAAAAAATGCATTTGTTACAGCTGATCCGGATAATGCTGAATACTATGAAACAAACTATGAAGAAAACGCAAAAAAACTAGACGAGCTTAATGAAGAGTTTTGGGAGGGGCTATCAGGATTTACAAAGAGAGATATTGTTGTTGCGCATAAAGCCTTTGGATATTTGTGCGGTGCATACGGGCTTAACCAGGTTGCTATTGAAGGCCTTAATTCCGAATCAGAACCAACTCCGGCAAGAATGGCTGAGATTATCAGGTTTGCAAGGGAGAAAGATATCAAGGTTATTTTCTTTGAAGAACTTATAAGCCCAAAGGTTGCAAACACAATAGCGAAGGAAATCGGAGCGCGGACTGATATTTTAAATCCGCTTGAAGGCTTGAAACAAGAGGATATTGCCTCAGGGAAAGAGTATTTTTCGGTAATGAGAGATAATCTTGAGGCATTAAAAAAAGCATTGAAGCAGTAAATCATTATATTTGATAAAACCTATGTAATTTATGGTTTATAACATATATAAAGATACTGATATTTAAGCGGAATAAAGGCGTTTCTGCTGAAAATATCAGCTCTTTCCAAAAATAAACCACATAAAT